>JAISPY010000082.1 GCA_031274565.1 Treponema sp. | reverse complement strand
AGGCAAGACTATGTGAAAAGGTAGGGAAAATAATAGGGTAATTCTTCTGCGAATTTTACAGGGTTTATAGCATTGTAGTGGCATCGGTGTAGCGATGCCGATTCCGCGCTTTCACCTTCCGGCTCGTTTCCGCAAGACGGTCTATCCTTCTCACCAGAAATTGAACGCACAGGCTTTATAGTACCATCTATCGTTGCCGTAACCCGCTGTATCGTGTCATGTGGGGGTATCCCGTGGGGCGGCGCTCAAGAAAGGTCTTCAGCCGCGCCGCTTTCACCCTGTGGCGAAGGCGGCTATCTCGCTCCGTTCGTCCCCGTTGGACAGTACCCCTATCAAGGTGATCATCACGATGTCCGAAAGCAAATGCTCGACATACGGCTCAAAGCGCTTGTCTTCTAGTTCTTCAAACACCGCCCGGAGGTCGCGGGGATTCGATGTCAACCTTTTCGATGCTTTATCTTTTTCGCCCTATTCCCTCCCCTGTATCAGCACACTACTCAAAGAGGTTTGGGAATTTCTATGGGTTTATCCTGATTTTTATGGAGGGTTAGTCATTTCGCTTTATATCCCGGATCCGGTATACTAGTCGTATGCACAGAGATGATCCCCGGGTTGCGGAAAACCTCACCGAATTGGCCTGGACCTTGGCGAAAACCAACGATGGTGAAC
This sequence comes from Treponema sp., assembly GCA_031274565.1. GTDB lineage: Bacteria > Spirochaetota > Spirochaetia > Treponematales > Breznakiellaceae > JAIRLU01. The sequence goes on along the minus strand of JAISPY010000082.1, from coordinate 17,975 downwards.
TCATCGAATCCTTTCTCCGTTGTCTCCTCACCCCTGCGGAAACCGCGGATATCGCCTCCCGCTGGGCCTTGGTGAAGGCCCTGGGCGATAAGATCCCCCAGCGGGAAATCGCACGGAATCTGGGGATATCCCTCTGCAAAATCACCCGAGGTTCCCGGGAACTCAAGAAACCGAACTCGGCCTTTGAGCGGATGCTGGCCCTCTTAAAAAGTACCACCTAAGGGCGCTTCCGGAGCGGATCCAACGGGAGCATTGCCACAGCGCGCGCCTGAGCTCAAGTAAAGCGGGAGCCTTTGAGAAAAAACCTTGCATAGACCGATCCTTTATGGTACTTTATAGGCAATTCCATGCGGCAGGTTTTCCTATCCGCAATACGTTACCGAGGAGAAATCAATGAAACGAGTAGGCATGTTGTTGTGCGGTCTTATGGCAAGCGGTGTTTTGGTGTTCGGCGGCGGCAAGCAGCAAAACAGCGGCGCTCCGCCGCGTAGGGGTACGCCGATTGAGGGCGGAGAGCTGCGCTTGGGGATCACCACCGAGCCTGCTACCCTCGATCCTTTGAGCGCCTCTAACACCGCGGACGGGAGGAGTATCCTCTTTAACGTATTCGAGGGCCTGGTGAAACCCGATACCCAAGGTACCATGCAGCCGGCGGTTGCGGACCAGTACCAGATCAAGCAGGATGGTCTGGTATACACCTTTAGGCTGCGTCCAGGGCTTATGTTCCACGACGGATCCCCGGTACGCCCGGAAGATGTGATTTTTACCTTGCATGCGGCCATGCAGGCGGGCTTTACCGGGTTCACCCAGATAGCCCAGATAGCGCAAACTGCGGAGCGGGAAATATCCATCACCTTGAAAGCGCCGGACCCTGAGTTCTTGCCCTATCTCACCATCGGCATCGTGCCCGAACATAACTCGGATCGGGAAAAAAATCCCATCGGTACCGGCCCTTTCTCTATTGAGCGCTACACGGTCCAGCAGTCCCTGGTACTGGTGAAGAATCCCCGGTATTGGCAGGAAGGGCTACCCCATCTGGACAAGGTTACCTATGTGTTTACCGCGGATTCCGATGCCCTGCTCCTGGCATTACAAGGGGGCCACATCGACGCCGCCACGGTTACCAGTGCGCTGGTCCAACAGCTTGATCCGAGGCGCTTTGATATGGTATCGAGCAATTCTAACGCGGTGCAGCTCTTAGCTCTGAACAATGGGGTGAAGCCCCTGGATGACGTGCGGGTACGCCAGGCCCTCTGTTACACCGTGGATATACCCCAGATTATCGAGACGGCCTTCTACGGCATGGGCGAACCTTCGGGAAGTCCCCTCATTCCCGGATTGAACGCCTATTACGATAGTTCCCTGAAAAATCCCTATCCTGTGGATATCCAAAAGGCTCGGGCGCTTTTGGCCGAGGCCGGGTATGCCGATGGGTTTACCCTGGAAATCACGGTCCCTGCCAACTACACTATGCACGTGGACACGGCCCAGGTGCTGGTGAACCAACTGGCGAATATCGGGGTTACCGCCACCATTAAGCTGGTAGACTGGGCAACCTGGCTCTCTGAGGTATACCGGGGCCGGCATTACCAGGGAACCATCATCTCCTTGGATGCTCCCAATGTTTCTCCCCGGAGTTTTCTGGAACGGTACTGCTCCGGCGCGGGAAGCAACTTCGTCAATTTCACCAGTCCTGCCTATGATGCGGTGTATGAGGCGGTTTTAGTCGAGACCGATGAGCGGCGGCGTATTGCCTTGTACCAACAGGCCCAGCAGATCCTTTCCACCGAGGCCGCCAGCGTCTATATCCAGGATATCTGGAGTTTTCGTGCCTTCCCCAAAGGCCGTTTTGGGGGCATCCTGAGTTATCCCTTGTATGTGTTTGATGTTTCGACGATCTATCGGCTCGAATGAGCCGCGGATCCCCTAAGGCCTGAGGAAGTTCCTATGCGATTCCTCGGCGCCCGGCTCATCATTACCCTGCTGACCCTCTTGCTCGTATCGATGCTCACCTTTGCTGCGTTCACCTGCATCCCTGGGGATCCGGTGAGCCTCGCGCTGGGTATCGAGGCAACGGATGAGCAGATCGCTACGATGCGGGCGGAACTGGGTTTGGACCGGAGCCTGCCGGTACGGTACGGTCTGTGGCTGGGCCGGTTCCTCACCGGGAATTGGGGCAATTCGGTGCGTTTCCGGGGGGCCGCCATCGCGGATATGGTCCGGGAGCGGCTGCCCGTTACCAGTACCTTGGCGTTCCTGGCCCTCTTCTTTATCATCATCATTGCTATTCCCACGGCCTTGCTCGCGGCCCGGCGGGAAGGGTCCTTCCTGGACCGGGCGGTGAGTACCCTCACCCCCATCACCATTTCCTTTCCGGGATTTTTCCTAGGGGTCCTCTTTATATGGGTGTTTGGTCTTATCCTGAAATGCTTTACCCCAGGCGCGTATGTGTCGTACCAGGATAATTTCGGGGGATTTTTACGGTACCTCCTCTTTCCCGCCTTAGCCATTGCCCTGCCGAATGCCGCGGTGGTGATCAAGTTCTTGCGCGGTTCCCTCCTGCAGCAGCTCCGGAGCGATTATGTACGCACCGCCTATAGCAAGGGGGCTTCCCAGACCTGGGTCCTGTACCACCATGTCTTGAAGAACGCCTTCATCCCCGCGCTGACGGTCTTAGGGATGATAATCGGGGAGATTTTTTCCGGTAGCATCGTGATCGAACAGGTGTTTACCATACCGGGCATCGGCAGGCTGCTGATCGCCTCCATCACTTCCCGGGATTATCCGCTGATACAGACCCTGGTGGTGTACATCGCCTGTATGGTGATCCTGGCGAACACCCTGGTAGACATCGGCATCCAGTGGCTTGATCCGAGAATCCGGGTACGCTCGTGTTCGGTAGTATACCGAAGGCATACTGAAATCAAACCACGGACCACCCAGACCAATGGGGAAACGCTGGAAAAATAGCGGAAATACGCTGGTTTTACTGCAATTGGCGCCCTTTTTCTTGGTCCGTGCTTATCCTTCGGGGGTGTAGTTGCGCCAGCGGCGGCCTACGGTCAATTTATAGAAAGAAAAAGCCCTCAAGTCATCCGAAATGGTTCTATGCGTTTAGTCTAGGTATGCGGATTGTCAGGGCGAGGGCACATAAAAATTTTTGTCCACGAATTACACGGATTAAGCAGGAATCTCGGGCTAAAATCCGTTACATCCGCGTAATCGGTGGATTTTTTATCTTTAAAAAAATACCCGCTCGTTTTTGCGCATTAAGCACGGTGGTCATTCCATAATTCGCGTTAATTCGTGTCATTCGCGGACTCTTTTGTTATATGCGCCGGCCCTGTGGGATTGTCTTCTATGAGCCGCGTGTGGTATACTGTCCTTGTTTTTACGGATGATACTGAAAAAGGAGTATAGAGCGCGCCATGGAAGTCATTAATGTGATTGGGAAACCTTGTCCCATTCCGGTTATTGAAGCGAAGAAAGCCCTGCGTGGGACGGAAGCAGGAACAAACGTGCGGCTGCTGGTGGATAACGATATAGCCCGGCAGAATCTGGAGAAAATGGCCCGGGGTATGGGCTGTCCCTTTGAGTATGAGCCGCAAGGGGACGGTACGATCCTGGTTACCCTCACGGCGGTTGCCCCTGAAGGGACGCCGGAAGCCCGGAACGACCTGGTCATTGGGATTGGAAGAAACGTCATGGGTAGCGGTAACGATGAGCTGGGAGGCATACTCATCAAGGCATTTATCTATGCGTTGACCGAACTAGACACGCCCCCCGCTACGATACTCTTCTTTAATTCCGGGGTGTACCTCACCGCCGAAGGGTCCGCTGTCCTGGGGGACCTCAAAACCCTTGAAGGCAAGGGTACCAGTATTTCCAGTTGCGGTACCTGCCTCGATTTTTACCAGCTCCGGGAACGGCTCGCGGTGGGTACGGTTACGAACATGTATGCCATTGCCTCGGCGATGGGGAGCACGGGGAAACTCATCAATCTATGAACCCTGCGGTGGAGCTCATCCTCACCTTCCGCAACATCCATGAGGTCATGGATGCTGAAAAAGCGCTTTTGGCTGCGGATATTCCAGTACGGGTGATGCCCTTGCCGGATCAGCTCGGAACAGACTGCGGTATGTGCCTCCGGCTCGATCCAGGGGATTATGGGCAGGCCCGCAGGGTCCTGAGGATACCGGTGAGCGGCGTCTATACCCGCCAGGGAGCCGGGAAGGTCTATGCCCCCTGGCAACCCTAAATTCCACCGTCATGTTCCCTGGACTCAGCCTGGAATCATGCAATTCCAAACCATACCCGCTTATATGGAACGATGGGTTACTGCAGAACCCCAGGTCATTACCGTCATCGGCAGCGGTGGGAAAACCTCCCTCATCTGGCTCCTCGCCCGGTATTGGCGGCAGCGAAAAACCCTGGTTACTCCCACCACGCGGATGTTTTTCCCGCCCCCGGAAACAGGGCTCTATGATCGTCTCCTGACCGGCGAATCCTTCTGGCCGCCTGCGGCGGGGATAAGCCTGGCAGGGATGCGGGATCCGGTCTCCGGTAAATACGGCGCTTTGCCGCCGGAGCTGCTGGAATCCCTCGTCCCCGGCTATGACCGGGTTTTGATAGAAGGGGACGGCTCCCGTAGGCTGCCCCTCAAAGCCTGGGCAACCTATGAACCGGTGGTGCCGGTGTATACCACCCTCACGGTGGGTATCCTGCCGCTCTGGCCGGTGGGTCGCGTTGTTTCAGATGACCTCATACACCGGCTTCCCCTGTTTTCCGCGCTTACCGGGGCAGCGCCGGGCGCAACCCTCACCCTGCAGCATCTGGTATCGGTGATTACCGGTAAGCCGGAGGAACACCACCGGGGGCTTTTCAGCGAAGCCCGGGGCACGAAGATCCTCTTCCTGAATCAGATCGAAGATTCCCCGGGGTTCAAAAGCGCGGAGCAACTCTGCTCCCTCCTTCCTTCATCATTCCTGGAGAACCTCCAGGGAATCCTGGCAGGGAGTGTACAACAAAACCGGGTCTCCCTGTGGTGGGACTCCCTATGAAACAGGTTCGGGGAGCGGGCCTATGCTGCTCAGGGCTTCAGGTCATAAGGGTTTCCAGGGCATGCAATGCAGTGTCAATATCCAAGGGGGTGGTCTCAGGGCCAAAGCTGAACCTAAGCGTACCTGCCGGAAAGGTACCTGCACATTGATGGGCCAGGGGAGCGCAATGCAGTCCGCATCGGGTGAGGATGCCGTACTCCTCATAGAGCCTACGGGCAAGCGCCGCGCTGTCATGGGAGGGGGAGCTTACCGATACCACCGCGGTTGAGCGCTCCGCCCTGCCAGTTCCATGCACCAGGAGACCCGGGATTTGACCGGCCCCGTCCAGAAACCGGCGGGTTATCTGCCGCTCCTGTTCCCGCAGGGCGGCCAAATCCTGAACCAGCAGATCTTCCACCGCCGCAGCAAGACTCAAAATTCCCAGGGTGTTGGCGGTGCCGCTCTCGAATTTATCCGGCAGGAATTCCGGCTGCGTCAGATCATGGGAGGCGCTGCCCGTACCGCCGGTGATCCAGGGCTCGATCTGCCGGGCCGCTTCCTTACTCAGGACGAATCCACCGGTTCCCTGGAGCGCCCGCAGCCCCTTATGACCGGTAAAGGCAAGGACATCGGTATGCGCATCCAGGGTGATGGGCACAAGCCCTGCGGTTTGGGCGGTATCCACCAGGGTAAACAGTCCGTATTGTTTTGCCAGGGCAAAACTTTCAGCCACCGGCAGGATCGTCCCCAGGACATTTGACCCGTGGGTCATCACCAAGAGCCGGGTCTCGGGCCGGATATTCTTTTTAATCACCTGAGGATCAAAACTGCCGTCTTGAGCACAGGGAAGAAAGTCCACGTCGATGATGCCTTTGCGCTGTAAGAGGGTCAGCGGACGGGCCACCGCATGGTGCTCTACATGGGTGGTAAGTACGTGGTCCCCGGGTTTTAAGAGTCCCCAGAGGATCATGTTCAAGGATACGGTAATACCGCTGGTGAATATAACCTGAGAAGCCCCAGGCGCGCCAAAAAAGCGCGCTAAGGCGTGCCGTGCCCGGAGCATAATCCCTCCTTCTGCTAGGCCCTCAAAATTACGGCCCACATTCACGCGCCGGTTTTGTGCCAGGTACTCCATGAGGGCCGTGGTAACCCGTTCCGAGTGGCTTGGGGAGGTGGAAGCATAATTCATATATATCGGTTGCACGGAAGTATACCCCCTTATCATCTACCGGAATGAGCTGCATGGCTCAACTGGCGCAGGACTTTCAGTTCCTGCTTCATGATGAGCGCGGAAAGGATAGATGCTCCCAGGTCCGCTGCAGGCATGGCGAAGAAGATGCCATACACCCCGAAGATTCGCGGCAGGATCAACACCAGCGGAATGAACAAGAGGATCTGCCGGGACAGGCTCAAGACCGTACCGGGTAGGGGTTTCCCCACAGCCTGAAAGAAATTGGCGGTAATGATCTGAAAGCCTATCAGCGGCAAGCACAAGGTACAGGTTCGTAAAGAACGGATACCCATACGCATCAGTTCCCCTGCTTCATTCCGAAACACCGCAATGAAAAACCCGGGAAAGGCCTGGATCAGGATAAACCCTGTAATCACAAAGGCCGTCGCCCAGAGGACCGCCAGCTTGTACGCCTTGATAACCCTATCGTATTTTTTTGCGCCATAGTTGTATCCAATGATGGGCTGCACCCCTTGATTCAGTCCTTGGAGGGGCATAATAATGATCACCAGAATACTGTATACGATGCCCATGGACGTAACCGCTAAATCTCCTCCATAAAAATTCAAGGTACGGTTCAAAATCACATTGACCAGCCCTATGGCCGCTTGCATGGCAAAGGGGGCAAACCCAATGGCCATGATCCTCAGGGTGAGCTTCAATTCCAGCTTCATACTCCGGATGTGGAAGCGCAGCTTGGTCCACGGGGAATTAAAATAGACCATAACCCAGACAAAGGAAATAAACTGGGAGAGGATCGTGGCCCATGCCGCGCCGGCAATGCCCCAGTCCAGAACGAAAATAAAAATAGGGTCCAGAACGATGTTTATCACGGCCCCCAGGATCTGGGTAAACATGGAGGTCTTAGGATGCCCGTCGGAACGGATAAAATGGTTAATCCCCGGTCCCATGGCGCTGAAAATACCGCCGTAGAGGATAATCTGCAGGTAGGTCTTGGCATAGGGAAACACCGCCTCGCTCACCTTGAGCACATCCCGGAGCACCGTATCAAGAAAAACCAGGCTCAGCAGGATAACCACCGCAGGTACGAGAAAGAGCAGGGCAAGGGCATGGCCCATGATTTTTTCTACCTCGTCCCGGCGGCCTTCTCCCAGGTGAATGGAGAAGAGGGCATTGGCGCCGATGCCGATTAACATCGATGCGGCCATCATAAGCAGCATCACGGGCATTACCATGGTGATCCCTGCTATTCCCAGGGGATCCACCCCTTGGCCGACGTAAATACGGTCTACGATATTATAGACCGCGTTCACCACCATGCCGACGACGGCAGGTATGGAAAAGTCAAAAAGCAAGGCGCCGATGTTGGCGGTTCCCATGCTATCGGTAGTAGCGCTGTTGCGGTTCATCATAAGGTTCCTTTATATCCTCGTAATGGTATTCTTTTAAAAGTGAGGCAATTCCAAAATGGCAGATTTTGGAACTGCCTCAAGTATCGATAGGTTTTACCGGTGCGGTTCTCCTCGTAAGTGGTTGCGGTACAAACCTTCATCCCTGGCGATGTATGTAGCAAAAGAACCGGTTTTCAATAACGTACCTTCCGGATCGACCCAGGGCATTGTCGCAGCCGGGAACATACCGGTACCGCCTGAATCCTCATCAGCCGTTTATATGCTCTCTCTACAGCAGCATATTTTTTGAGCTTAAAGGCTATTTCCCTGGTTCTGTGAGTTCCTTTAGGATACCTCTGTTTTTTCCGACGTCATTTTTTCAAAATCCGCGTTAGGTTCGCTTTTCCCATTCGTTTTTAATCCCATACTATCCCTATAACATACTGCCATTGTATGCATAGCATCTACAAAATTCATGTTTGATGCTCCTTTTTATACCCTCCATTGAGCCAGTTCCAAAATAGGCGGTTCAGCGTATAAAGCGCTAAAAAAGACGCACCAGAAACGTGGAGAACCACGGCACATAGGTTACCAGTAACACCACCACGAATTGGATACAGAGGAAAGGAAACACATCCCGGCAAATAGCCTCAAAAGGCTTATGGAACCGGTAGGCCGCCAGGAAGAGGTTCATGCCCACCGGGGGGGTGAGGAAACCCACTTCCAGATTGGTAATGAAGATGATCCCCAAATGCACCGGATCGATCCCATAAGCCGTACCCAGGGGAACGATCAAGGGTAATACAATCAAAATAGCTGAAAAAATATCCATCAGGCAACCCACCACCAGGAGGCTCAGGTTCAGGATCAGGAGGAAAAGGTACTTGGAAGTGATCGCCCCCTGCATCCAGCGGACCAGGGCTTCAGGGACCTGGGTATCGACGATGTAATAGGATAAGGCTTGGGATAAGGCCAGAATAGACAGCACGCCGCCGATGATGGGAATGGCCTTGGAAAACACCCGGCCCAAGTCCCGTAGCGGTATATCCCGGTGGATGAGCACCTCCACGATGAAGATATACAGCACCGCCACCCCGCCTATCTCAATCAGAGAGAGGAAACCGGAAAAATACCCGCCGATCAGGAGAAAGGGGAGGAAGATTTCAAATGCCGACCCGCGTAACGCGGAGCGGGCCTTGGACAGATTAAAGGGTTCCACGGGAATCTTGGTCTTCACCGATGCGATGATGCCGAAAATAATGACCCCCAGCACCAGAATCAGACCGGGGATGATGCCTCCCAGAAAAACATGGAACACATTGGTCATCGTGGCGGTCCCCACTAAGATCATGGGGATGCTGGGGGGAAAGAGGAGACCGATGCTCCCCACAGAGGTCAACAGTCCTATGGAAAACCGTTCAGGATAGCGGACATGTTCGGTTAACACCGTATAGAGGATCCCCCCCAAAGCCAGGATCGTAACCCCTGAAGCGCCGGTAAAGGAGGCAAAAAAGGCGCAGATAATCACCGTAACGATAATCATACCGCCGGGCATCCAGGAAAAAAGGCTCCGAAAGGTATGAACCAGCCGTTCTCCGGCCTTGCTTTCCGAGAGGAAGAACCCTACGAGGGTAAAGAGGGGGATCGCGATAAAACTGTCCTTGGTGAGGGTGGTGTATACCTGGTTCGCCGCCACATCCACTTCACCGCCCGCAGCCTGGATCAGCAAGAGGGCCAAGCCTCCCATGATGACAAAGAGGGGGGTTCCTGCCAAGGCAGCGGCCAGGAGCAGGATCACCCCTGGTACTTTAAGGTAATAGGGAACGATATACCACCAGTCGATGAGGGTATAGAGCCTATCAGGAACATCAAAACCCCAGAAGATCTTGGCAAGCATGGGCAGGGAACCCACGGTTCCCAGGAGCAAGGCCAAAACCGGGAGTAGTTTCCCTTTGGCCGGCGCACTCCAGGCAAACCGGAAGGCCATGACCCCGTATCCGACGGGGATTATCAGGGCGAAGATCTGATTCGGGATGAAGGCGATCATCCGCCAGGGGGAGAGGCCGATGAGCACGAATGACAGGGAACACCAGGCAATCTGGATGAGGATATAGGCGGATAAGAGCTTAGTAGCCAGGGAGAACCGCTGTTTTATCCGCGGACCTCCGAAATTCGCTATCAAGGCGATGGACAGGTGATCCCCGGTTTTGGCGGCCAGCATCCCGGATACCAGCCCTGCCACCAGGAGGCAATGCACGGTAAGGCCATTGGAGGCAGGTATGCCGGTTTTGAATAGGATCCGGGCGGCCGCATCCGCCACGGGCAGTAAGGCAAGACAGATGAGGGAAGCGTAGCCCAGTCCCTGTTCAAGCCGCCGCAACACCTCCCCGGGGAAGCTCGTTAGCGCCCTTCGTTCCGTATCCATACTACTCTTTTTCATTCGGCCCTTATTGTCCGCTCCGGTACTGCTGTAAGATACGGTCAATTTTTTGATACAGCTCCCGGTCAAAGGTGACTCCCAAGAGGTTAGGCATGGCCCGCTCCACATCGGCATACCAGATCTGTTCTTGCTCCGGGCTTATCTGGTTTATCTTAAGCCCATAGCTGGTCATGGTTTTTATCACATCCCCTTCAAGGCGGCTGATGGAATTACTGATATCATCGGCAATGCGCCGGGACACTTCCATAAGTCCGGGTTTATAGGCGTCGGGAATCCGCTGCCAAGCCCGACCGTTTAAAATGATCCCCCCCATAAAAGGGGCGATGTTGATGGAGGCCATGTTTTTGGCTATTCCAAAAATCTGCATACCCCCCACCAAGGCCGGACTTTGATAGACCGCATCGATCATGCCGCTGTTGAGGGATACCAGGATATCGTTCATCGAAACCGGCACCATTTGATAGCCCATGGTTTTAAAGGCCTGGCTCAATTCAGGGGATTCCGGGCTGGTTGCCAATTTTTGCCGTTTGAGGTCGTTAGGAACAAAGACCTCCCGCCGCGAAAAGATCTTAACCCACCCGGACTTGGCCCAGGCTAGGGTAAAAAATCCCTTTTCGTTTATCTTCCCTTCCAGGTCCGGTTTTAGGTCTCTGAGCACCCGAGCCAGTTCCGCATCGTTCCGGATAAAAAAAGGCGCGCTCAAGGTCATGATCTCTCGGTCGATGAGGCTGAGCCCTGCGGAAGTAAACACCGCGCCCTGAATCTGATTCAGCCTGAGCTGGCTTAGGACACTTTCTTCCCCTCCCAGTACGCCGTTATGGTACACCCGCAGTTCTACGGTACCGCCGCTCACCCTGGCCCATTCCTTGGACATCTCGTTCAAGGCCGCTCCCCAGGGGGTATTTTCCGGTACCATAGAGGCGAGTTTGATGGTGAGCTTTCTTTGAGCAAAAAGCATCCCCGGATTCCCCATACCCAGCAGCAGCAGTACAGCCATACACCCGATAAAGCCCGGTACGCTTCCTGGCCACCCTCGTCTCTTCGTTTTTTCCCTCGTTTTCCTCATACCATCTCCTTGCTATTGAAATGAGCCTGCGGAAGACTCCTCCTCTGATCCTAGTATACGGGGTATCCTTGGGTTTCACCTACCCTTAGGGCAATGCTGATTAACTTGACGCTCATCAGCGTTGCCCTATGGTTTTTCTCGTTTTCCTGCGGAAAACTGCGAAAAACTGCGAAAAACCACATTAAAGGAAGCACTGATTTAGTGTCGATTGAATAAATCAGTGCTTCCTTAGCCCATCCGGTGTATCCTCCCCCCCAGGGAGGACAAGCGGAGTGCGAGGTTTTCATACCCCCGTTCTATCTGATAGACATTGCGGATGATGCTGTTGCCCTGGGCGCACATGGCCGCGATAACCATCGCCATCCCGGCCCGCACATCTGGACTGTGCAGTTCCGCGCCGGAGAGGGTGGTAGGCCCTGAAACCACCGCCCGATGGGGATCGCACAGCACGATCCGGGCGCCCATAGCGATGAGCTTATCCACAAAAAACATCCGGGACTCAAAGAGTTTCTCGTGAACCAGCACCGTACCGGTAACCTGGGTGGCTACCACGGTAACGATACTCATCAGGTCCGGCGGAAACCCCGGCCAAGGGGCGTCATCGATCTTGGGGATCATGCCCCCCATATCACAGTTCACCCGCAGGGTTTGTTCTGGAGGAACATACACGGCGGTGTCTTCGTGTTCCCAGGTGATGCCCAGCTTACCAAAGGCGATCTTGGCGGGTCTGAGATCCCGCAGGAGCGGCCCTTGAATGGTGAGTTCCCCACGAGTAGCCGCAGCCAGGCCGATGAAGGAACCCACTTCCATGAAATCGATCCCGATGGTAAATTCGCAGCCGGAAAGTCTCTTGACCCCCTGGATGATGAGAATATTGGAACCGATGCCTTGGATGCGAGCGCCCATAGAGACCAGCATACGGCAGAGGTCCTGCACATGCGGTTCACTGGCCGCATTGGTGAGGATGGTTTCTCCCGCCGCCAGGACCGCAGCCATAAGGGCGTTTTCCGTGGCGGTAACCGAGGTTTCATCCAAAAATATATCCGCTCCCTGCAGGGCAGGGGCGGTAAAGGTGAACGCGCCGTTGCCGGTTACCGTCGCGCCCAATTCGGTGAGGACCAGGAAATGGGTGTCCAGTCTGCGCCGGCCAATGACATCCCCTCCAGGTGGGGGCAGCATGGCTTTCCCGGTCCTGGCCAGCAAGGGACCGGTAAACAGGATGGAAGCCCGGATCTTCCGGGCATATTCCTCAGGGATTTCCGAGGTGGTGATGTTCCCCAGGCTCATACAATACTCATTCGGGGACGTGGCGTGTACCTGACCGCCCAAGGCGCGATATACGGCCAGCATCACCTGGACATCTTCTATATCCGGGATATTGCGGAGGAGCACCGGCTCATCGGTTAAAAGCGCAGCGGCGATGCAGGGCAGCGCGGCGTTTTTATTACCGCTGGCCCGGATGGTTCCCTTGATAGGATATCCGCCTTCAATACAATACGCATGCATAAGATGACTGTATCCGAATGGGTATGCTCTGACTAGCGGCAGCTTAAACCCGTTTCGCGGGGCCTCCGGTCCACCAGAAGAAGCGGCGGAGGAGCAGATAAAAAAGCAAGTATCCTAGTATTTCGATGGTTATACTTGTAGTTCTGTGCTATCAATACCCTTGCCGGATAGGGCGCGCGTCATTCCCGGTAGTATACCGAGGGTCTGCAGAGGAATAGCATAACGTATACTTTTTTATTATACTTAAAAAACAAGAAAAAGTATGAACCGAGCCGGCTTGCACGGTGAGAGGCGACCGTGCGGATTGAACCAGTATCCGGGATGAACGCGATCCCAGATACGGGAAGGCAAAAGGACACCGTAAAAAGAAAAATACCCGGTAACGCTAAAAAAAACTTGCCCAAAAAAACAGCCTGTGGTATTATAGAACCACTGCATAAGGAATAACCCAATTTCCAGCGAACCAGTACAGCCAACTCAAACGAGGTGGAATAACTAAAATTCCCCAAGGATCTTATAAACCCAAGGTAAGAGAGATAGCCCGAAGGATGACATTTTGGATGGAGGGCATTTTGAGTGAGGCGGTTATTGCCCATCCGCGCCTTATGTAAGGAAGATGAGTCATAAGGAGGATGATTCAGAAGAGGGGCAATAAATAACTATACGAGCATTCCCTGACATTGGTACAATGTCGGTGAATAGGAAGTATGGCCATGGCGGATGCTTGATAAGCGGATGGTACCGTTCAAGACCCATAGGCATACTCCCAAAGAGAGGTAAAATGAGTACACAATTTGATTATGGCGTCATTGACGACGTCATTAAGGTCTGGGGAGCCAAACCAGGCTCAATCATCCCTGTTTTGCAAGGCGTGCAGGAGAAATACAACTACCTGCCGTCGGAAGTTTTCCCGTATATCGCGGCAAAACTCAAGGTGAGCGAAGCCCGTATCTACGGGGTGGCCACGTTCTACGAGAATTTCTCCCTGCAGCCCAAAGGTAAGTTCATTATCAAAGTCTGCGATGGAACCGCGTGCCATGTCCGTAAGTCTATTCCCAACCTGGAACAGTTCCGCAAGGAATTGGGGCTTTCTGAAAAGAAGGTTACCACCGACGACTTGAGCTTTACCGTACAGACCGTGGCATGCCTGGGGGCATGTAGTCTTGCGCCAGCCCTGATGGTGAGTACCAGCGGCGCTCCGGATAAGGTACATGCCAATGTAACGCCGAAGCAGGTTTCGGAAATCATCAGCGAACTGCGAGCGAAGTTGTAAGGGGGAACTATGGCACAATTAACGAATCGAGCGGCCTTGCAGAAGGCCCGGGAAACCTATAAAAAGGCGCTGGATGCGGAGAAACGTAAAGTGGTGGTCTGTGCGGGCAATGGGTGTATTGCCTCAGGCTCCCTGGCGGTCTACGACAAACTAGCGGAAATCATCAAGGCGAAGAACGTTCCCTGTTCCCTGGAACTCAAAGAGGAACCGGGTCATCCGGTGGGCCTCAAAAAGGGGGGCTGTCCGGGCTTCTGTAACCAGAGCGTACTGGTGGTGGTGGAGCCTGATGGTTGGCTGTACACCAAGGTAAAGCCCGAAGACGCGGAAGAGATCGTCGAAACGACTATCAAACAGGGGAAGCCGGTGGAACGGCTGGCCTTCAAGGGAGCCGATGGTACGCCCATCCTCCAAAAAGCTGAAATCCCCTTCTATAAAAAGCAGACCCGGATCGTGCTGGAACAGAACGGCAAAATTAGCGCGGAATCCATCAAGGAATACCTGGCAGTGGGCGGCTACAGCGCGTTTGAGAAGGTTCTGTTCGACCTGACCCCGGAAGCGGTGTGCAAGGAAGTTACGGACAGCAATCTGCGCGGGCGCGGCGGCGCGGGCTTCCCTGCCGGTCAGAAGTGGGGGGATACCCTCAAGGCCCAGGGTTCCCCGAAATATGTGGTGTGTAACGGCGACGAAGGGGATCCAGGAGCCTTCATGGACCAATCGGTCATGGAAGGCATTCCCCATCAGATGATCGAAGGGATGCTCATCGCCGCAAAGGCCATAGGGGCAACTCAGGGTTATATTTACGTCCGGGCCGAGTATCCCCGTGCGGTAGAGCGTCTTCGCCTTGCCATTACCCAGGCGGAAGCCTTTGGACTTTTGGGCGACCACATCCTAGGAACGGACTTTAGCTTCAACCTGATAATCTATCGGGGCGCGGGGGCTTTCGTCTGCGGTGAAGGTTCCGCCCTCATGGGTTCCATCGAAGGCCGGCGGGGTATGCCCCGGGTGAAGCGCTACCGCTCGACGGAACGCGGCCTCTACGAGAAGCCGACGGTGCTGAACAACGTGGAAACCTATGCCAATGTGCCGCTCATCATCAACAAGGGGGCAAATTGGTACAAGGGCATTGGCCCGAGTTCAAGCCCTGGCACAAAGACCTTCGCCCTCACCGGGAAGATCGTCAACACCGGCCTCATCGAAGTTCCCATGGGAACGAAGCTGCGGGAGATCATCTACGACATCGGCGGCGGCATCCTGAACGGCAAGAAGTTCAAGGCAGTGCAGATAGGCGGACCTTCTGGCGGCTGTCTCACCGAGGCTGACCTGGATATGCCCCTCGACTTCGACTCGGTTCCCAAGGCCGGGGCGATCATCGGCTCCGGGGGCCTGGTGGTCATGGACGAAACCAACTGTATGATCGAGATTGCCCGGTTCTTCATGAAGTTTACCCAGAAAGAATCCTGTGGGAAGTGCGTACCGTGCCGGGAAGGAACCCTTAGGATGCTCGAAATCCTGGAACGCATCGTTGCCGGTGGAGGCAAGGAAGGGGACATAGCGTTGCTGGACGAACTCTCCGTAACCGTTTCCAAGGCAGCCCTCTGCGGCCTGGGCAAGACCGCGCCGAATCCGGTTTTGAGTACCCTGAAGCGCTTCCGCAACGAGTACGAGGACCACATCTACAAACACAAATGCACCGCTGGAGAGTGCAAGAAGCTCAAAAAGCTTTCCATAAAACCGGAGAACTGTATCGGCTGCGGCGCCTGCACTAAGGTCTGCCCCGCCGGGGCTATCACCCAGCAGGATAAGGTCCTGGAAGGCAAGAAGAAAGCCTACTATGTGCTTGATGAATCCAAGTGTATCAAGTGCTTCAGTTGTCTTGAGAAGTGTAAATCCAACGCGATAATTGAGGAGGCGTAAGATGCCTGACAAACAGTTTATTACTATAGACGGCGTTGCTGTTGAATTAGAAAGGGGTTTGAACGTTCTGGAACACGCGAAACGGGCGGGGATAGAGATTCCCGCGTTCTGCTACACCCCGGAACTTTCGATATACGGCGCATGCCGTATGTGCCTGGTCGAGATTATCGACCCGCGGACGGGCCGGAGTTCGCTGGATTCGTCCTGCTCTCTCTTGCCCAAGCCCGGCATGGTGATAAAGACAAACACCGAAAAGCTCCGCATGTACCGCCGGAACATCCTGGAACTGCTCCTGGCGAACCACTGCCGGGACTGCACCACCTGCGATAACAGCCAGCGCTGCAAATTGCAGGCCTTCGCCGACCGCTACGGCATCACCGGCGTGCGCTACCCCCAGCACAACCCCGCGCCTATCCTGGACGAAAGCTCCTTCTGCATCACCAAGGACAAGGCGAAGTGTATCGACTGCGGCTGCTGTATCCGTATGTGCAACGAGATCCAGAAGGTGGGGGCTATCGACTTCTCCCACCGGGGATCGGAAATGGAAGTATCCTGTGTGGGCGGCAAGCCTATAGGGGATTCGGTCTGCGTGGGCTGCGGCCAGTGCGCGGCGGTATGCCCGACCGGGGCGCTCACCGTGAAGAACGAGACCAAGCGGGTGTGGGCGCTGCTTGACGACAAGAAGACCCGTGTCGCGGTGCAGATAGCGCCGGCGACTCGTGTCGCGGTGGGCAACGCCTTCGGCATCCCCGCCCACGAGAATACCTTCGGCAAGATGGTCGCGGCGCTCCGTAGGCTCGGCTTCGACGAGGTTTACGACACCAACACCGCCGCGGACATGACGATCATTCAGGAGGCCGCCGAGCTGCTTGAGCGCCTCAAGAAGCCGCAAACCTGGCCGCTCTTTACCTCCTGCTGCCCTGCGTGGATCCAGTATGTGGAAAAGCACCACCCCGAAGTGATGCCCCATGTTTCCACCTGCAAGAGCCCGATGCACATGTACTCCGGGGTCTTCCAGAAGGAAGCGGAGCCGTCCGTTTTCGGGGCCATCATGCCCTGCGCGGCGAAGAAGTGGGAAAGCGCCCGGCCTGAGTTCCAGACCGGCGGCAAGCGCCATGTCGAGTTCGTCCTCACCTCCCAGGAGCTTATCCGCATGATTAAGGAGGCGGGTATCGACTACCGGAACATCGAGCCTGAAGCCATCGAAGGCAAGTGGGGCAACACCACCGGCGCGGCGGTCATCTTCGGCGTGTCCGGGGGCGTCATGGAGGCGGCCCTCCGCTACGCCCTCTCGGTGCTGAAGCTGGACACCCCGGAAAACTACCTCGCCGTCGCCGAATCCGGCATACGTGGGCTTCCCCGGCCTGACGCCAAGGCGGGCGCCCTGGTAGACGGCATCAAGACCGCCGTGATAAAACTGGGCGACATCGAGCTTAAAGTAGGTGTCGTCTCAGGGCTTGCCAACGCGGATGCGATCATCAAGCGTGTCCAAGAGGGCGAGCACTTCGATTTCGTGGAAGTAATGGCCTGCCCGGGCGGCTGCATAGGCGGCGGCGGACAGCCCCCGGCGGACTGGGACGTGAAGGCGGAACGGGCGCGGGGACTCTACCTGGCGGACAAGTCCTATCCATTCAACAGCGTGGAACAGAACCCCGTGATGAAGGAATGGCAGGGTGGTATCTTCAAGGACCACCATGAGGAACACGAGTACCTGCACGTGCAGTACGCGGGACACCACAAGCATTAAAGGCTGATTTACGGTAGACGAGGCGGCACGGAATATTTGAAACGTTCCATGCCGCCTTTTTTTAGTTAGTGTCTGTCTATAAAGCCCAGAAAAAAGAGTAATACCGGATTGTTTGGGCTTGAAAAGAAACAAAACAAGCATAAACGGAATGACCTGGCCGTTGCGGAATACGATGGGCCGCCAGGCCCCGAAGCGTAAACAGCCTGTTGAAACTGTCGAATTAGTCCCTGATATGCCAAGCCACCACCATATTATTCAACAATAATACGCTCTAGTGTTCCGTATTATTCAATTGGCAGAGCCGTTTCCGTGCGGGCCTTGTGAATTTTAGCGATAATCTCATCCGGTTTCTTTGTCCACTTAAAACCGCGTCCCGATTTATTCCAGCCGCTTATGAAATCTTTTAT
>JAISPY010000274.1 GCA_031274565.1 Treponema sp. | reverse complement strand
ACTGAGCCATCTGAATGAAAAGTACTAAAAAATATTGACGAGAAATATTGACGATATGAAGGGAAATAGGTATTGTATAAGTTAACGACCGGTCGGTAACGTATGCGTATGCCGGCCAGTACGAACAACAGTTATGACAAAAGCGGATATTATCGGCGCTGCCTTCCGGGTGTGGGGGCGGACCCTGTACCAATCAACCAGTCTTTCTCAGATTGCCCAGGACCTGGGGGTGAGTAAATCCGCCTTATACCGGCATTTCAAAAACAAACAGGCCCTCCTGGAGGCTATGTATGAACAGTTCTTTGATGAGTACGTGGGGTTTATAAAGTCCCGCTACGATACCGCCTGTACCGGCCAGGACAAGCGGGAACGGCTTTTGATCATGCTGCGGATCCTGGCGGAGTATTATGTCCGGCATCGGGAAGCATTCATCTTTTCGCTGATGCAGGTATACGCCAACCGGAACTTCCAGAATACCATGGACCTGATGAACTGCCGGGGATTTGATATGCAGGATTGTCTGTATGGTGAGGGGGACGCGTATCCCTCCTCGACGCAGCTCGTCATAGCCAGCCTGATTTTTTTTGTGGCCTATTTCCATAAGTGCGGGTATGGAAGCACGGAAGCCCTCAGAGAGGAGCAGATTCGGGAGTTTATCGCCCAGATAGAGGCAAAAATAGTCCGCGGTTTGGGCTTGCCCCAAGAAATTCTTAGGATTGTGGATTTTGAAAAACTGGAAAGGGCCTTCGGCGCTGAGGCCCAGGGATTTGATAGAGAAAAAAGAGAAAAAAGGGAGGATGGCGATTTGCTGCGAGCCGTGGCAAGCGTGGTGGCTGAGGCAGGGCCGTGGAAGGCATCTATGGATATGGTGGCCCGCCGTTCAGGGCTGTCCAAAAGTAGCTTGTATTCCCATTTTAAGAACAAACAGGATATGCTCCAGCAGTTGTTTCTGGAGGAATTCCGGCGAATCCAGAGCTACGCGGAAGCGGGGTTTAAGCTTTCAGCGGTACCAGAAGAACAGCTCTACCTGGTGATCCTGGCTATCGTGGATTGTCTCCGTTCCCACCCTGAAATTCTCCAGGCCGTAGACTGGCTCCGCACTCGGCGGCTTAATCTTAATTCGGAGCCTCCGGTGATACATCAGATTTTTTCGGCTATCAAGCTCAAATCCGAGGATCTCATCACCGAGCAAATAGAACATCTGATACTCTTCCTTATCATCAATACCTTGATGCACCGGCCAGCCGGCATGGTTTTCTCGGCGTTGCCGAACCAGAGCATCAGGATCCTCTATCGATTTATTACATTAGGAGTCCCCCCCTCCCCCCCCCCCCCGAAAAAAATGGAGCGTTGAGGGATGGTATTACCTGAAGCATAGATACTATACTTTACAGTAGGATTTACAACGGCAAGAAGCCGTACAAGGCCGCGCGGTATGCGGGCCTCAAATACAGCGGTTGGCCGGAAATTCGGTGCATAAACACGTTTTTCCGGTCAAGAAAGAAGGAGTCTTATATGATCCAGATCTCTTATGGCCAGGGTTTGTTCTCAGACCAGATCCGGTCATCCGGCGCCGGAGGACGGAAATCAGGTCCGCCTATCCCGGCAATCATCCTTGGGGTATGCGTCCTTTGGGCCGCCCCCCTGTTCAGCCAGGAAGTCCGTACCATTTCCCCGGAGGAAGCGGTGGACTTGGCCATCAAAAACAACCTGAACCTGGAATCCTCCCGGCTCAGCACGACAACCAAGAAACGGAAGTCCGATCTCAGTTGGAACGTGTTTATCCCGACGGTAGAGATAGGCGGGAGTTTGAGGCGGAGTAATGAGGCTACCACTTCCTCGGGGCTCAATCCGGTAATGCCTATTCCAGGTATTGACACTGGTGTACCGGGGGTTAATGTCTATGGGCTTGCTCCCTATTCGGTTACGCTGCCTCAATGGTATATTGCCGGTTCCCTGCAGATCGCCTTGAGCCTCAACTTCTCCCTCTTTGAGGGGATGCGGAACCTGCGGCTGGAATATGAGAGCGGACTCATCAGCTACGAAAAAGCCAAAGCCCAGCTTGAGCGGGATGTGCGGAAATCCTACTATCAGATGCTCCTGGTCCAGGAGAATATTGCCCTGTTACGGGAAAATTTCGCCGCCGCGGAACGGCGGGTGGAGACGGCCCGGGCCAATTACCGGGCAGGGATGGCCCCGGAACTCACCCTGCTCCAGGCCCAGGTGGCCATGGAAAACATGAGGCCCTCCATCGATCAGGCGGAAAACGGCCTTAAACTCAGCATGGCTCAATTTGCCCTACACCTGGGGCTTCCCTACGATACCCCCTTTGCGCTTATTCCCTTGGGGGATCCTACGGCGTTTATACCCTTGGATGTGCAGGACCTGATTTCCCGGGCTTCCAGCGGAAAACCGGATATTCAAGAACTGCGGCAGAGTATCTTGATCCGGGAAAGTGCCCGAAAACAAACCTTTTATCGGATTTTCACCCCCACCCTGTCGTTGAGTTGGAATGCGGACCCTACCTTTGGCGATCCCTGGAAGGAGAACTGGTTTAGTGCTGACGACTGGAAACAGCAGTCCGGTATGTTCCGTCTGACCTTGGGGTTTGGGTTAAACGGCCTTTTACCGTTTAGTGCCGAAGCCCAGCAGCTCAAGGAAATGGACGATGCTCTTGCGGGCCTGAACATCGGGCTTGCTCAGGCGATCCAGGGAACGGAGATGGAGATTTACAATACCGTGTTATCCCTGGAACAGACCCGGGCCACTGCAGAGGCCCAGCGGCTCACCGCGGATCTGGCGGAACGGACCTACCGCTTAACCGATCAAGCCTACCGTGCAGGGCTTAACGATCTCTTGGAAGTGCAAAATGCCGAATTGGAATTGCG
>JAISPY010000272.1 GCA_031274565.1 Treponema sp. | reverse complement strand
CGGAACGTTAAACGTCATCAGCGGGCGGATTACGAAGCGTTCCGGCAGCGGCGCTGGCAAGAGCGCCTAGGCGGATGCGTAGGAGAAAAGAGGTCGGGGCCTCGGTCTGCAGCCTCTGTCCGGCGTATAAGCCTGACCCCTGAGTGCAGAAGGCATAGCCGCCCTGGGCTTCCGCTACTGCGTTATGGACTTATCCCTTGGCTTCGGTTTATTTCCTTATAGGATAAGAAGTTAGCCAAGGTGAATAGGTACCGAACCGTAATGGTCAATTTTTAATCTCTTGGGTTTTAATACCTCGCCCTGGGGCGAGGGTGCTTTATTCTATACGGAAGGGTATACTGTAGGGTATGAACATATTAATCATCGGCGGAGCGGGTTATATCGGCAGTCATGTAACCCGGGAATTCCTGGATCAGGGAGACCAGGTTACGGTGTACGATAACCTTTCCAGCGGGCTGCGGGAGAATCTTTTCCCCGAGGCAACTTTCATCCATGGGGACATACTGGATTACCCCAGGCTTATACGGACCGCTCAGGGCGGCTTCGATGCCCTCATACACCTGGCGGCATACAAAGCCGCCGGGGAATCCATGATACACCCTGAAAAGTATTCCCTTAATAACATCAATGGGACCATCCACATCCTCAATGCCGCAGCGGAAACCGGGATACCCTCCATTGTCTTCTCCTCCAGCGCTGCGGTGTACGGGGAACCGGTCTACCTTCCGGTGGATGAAAGCCATCCCACCAAACCGGAAAACTATTACGGTTTCACCAAGCTGGAAATCGAACGGTTCCTGGGTTGGTATGAAAAGCTTAAAGGGATCCGTTTCGCCTGTCTCCGGTATTTCAATGCCGCAGGCTACGATGTGCGGGGCCGAATCACCGGGCTTGAACAGAACCCCGCGAACCTCATCCCCGTGATCATGGAAGCGGCTTCTGGCCGGCGGGCGGAGGTATGGGTATTTGGGAACGATTATGCCACCCCCGACGGTACCGGGGTCCGGGATTATATTCATGTGACGGATCTTGCCCGGGGTCATGCGGCAGCGCTGCGCTATATCAGCGATACGAACCGGAGTCTGACGGTCAACCTGGGAAGCGAAACTGGCCTTTCGGTGCTGGATATCATCCAGGCGGCCCGACGGATAAGCGGGAAACCCATCCCCGCTCGGATCGTAGGCCGCAGACCCGGAGACCCTGCCAAACTCACCGCTTCCGCGCAATACGCCCGGGAGACCCTGGGCTGGACCGCCCAATACTCGGACCTGGACACCCTCATAAGGACCAGTTGGGAAGTGTACCGAAAGCACGGATAGGTTAAGGAGCTGCCATGCACCACACAATCACGAACTTTATAGATACCAGCGTCCCCCTCGCGGTGGAGCTTGAAACCGAATTGACCAAACGGCCCGCCCTATCCCCTGCCTCAGGAGGGGATGGAGAGTTGGATAAATGCGAATTCCTGGAAGCCTGGCTCAAAGGGAAGGGCATCACCCTCCTGGAACGGCACGATGCCCCGGACCCAGCGGCTAAGGGGGGGGTGCGGCCCAACCTGGTGGCTACCATTCCCGGCACGGCGGACGCCAAACGCCTGTGGATCATAAGTCATCTGGATGTGGTTCCTCCGGGAGAAGCATCCCTTTGGAAAAGCGACCCCTGGACTGTGGTGTCCCAGGATGGACGGCTCATTGGCCGGGGAGTCGAGGACAACCAGCAGGGATTGACCGCTTCGGTCATCGCGGCCTTGTCCCTGGTAGCCCAGGGAATCGTCCCCCCGCATACGGTGAAACTGCTCTTTGCCGCGGATGAGGAGATGGGTAGCGCCTACGGTATCCATTGGCTTCTGGAGCACCGCAACCTCTTTGCTCCGGATGATATGGTCCTCATCCCCGATGGGGGGGATAGTCAGGGAGCACCCATAGAAATCGCGGAGAAAAACCTCCTGTGGATCCGGTTTACCACCACGGGCCGCCAAGCGCACGGTTCCCGGCCCGATCTGGGGGCCAATGCCCACCTGGCGGCTGCGGACCTGGCGCTGACCCTCCATAATGAACTTTCCCGGCGATTTTCCCGCCGAGATCCCCTGTTCGAGCCTGATTATTCCACCTTTCAACCCACCAAGCACGAGGCCAATGTACCCAATATCAACACCATCCCTGGGGAAGAGGTGTTTTACATGGATATGCGGATCCTACCCCAGTATCCGGTCAAGACCGTGTTGGAGGAAATCGACCGGATCAAAGCCCTGATTGAGACGAAGTACCGGGTGCGTATCGCCGCTACTCCAGTGCAAACCAGCGAGTCCCAGCCCACCCCTGCGGACGCTCCCCTGGTGGGCTTGCTTGCTCAGGCAGTCCAGGAGGTCTACCAGGTAGCTACCCGGCCGGTGGGCATTGGAGGGGGGACGGTGGGGGCGCCGCTCCGCAATGTGGGGATCCCTTCGGTGGTATGGGCCCGGATAGATGATACCGCGCATCAGCCCAACGAATACACGCTTATCAGCAATATTCTAGGAGACGCGAAAGTCATGGCATGGTTAATGATGGCCGAACGGTAGGATCACCCCCCAAAAAAGGTTGGATGTGCAGGGGGCCGAGCAGTTTGTTGCGCTTCGCGCATAAAACCTCAAAAAACCACCTATCAGGCGGTTTTTTACCATTCAAACTGCGTAAGGAGCCTATGTATCGTGGTTTTTATGGCATTTTTCAAGGAAAAAGGCTATAAAAACCTACAAGTGCAACAGGCTTCTAGGCTCCCTGCATGTTCTTTAATTTTTCTTTACTGTTTCTAAAACGCGGGAATGTCCGCCGCATAGACCAAGCGGCTGTCAAAAACCGCTAAGAGATCCTTATTGATCCCCTGACTCCCCCGATCCCCTATCAAAAGACTGTGAAACTTCGTGCGCTGTTTCTGGGCGGCCTGGATCCGGTCCAGAATGGGCGCATCCAAAGGGGGCATGATAAAGTCTGAAACCATGACCACATCCGCTTTCCGATACGCCCGGGTTTCCAGCATCCGCAGCGCCTCATGGATCGCAGGCCCGGCATTGGTTCCCCCGTAGAAACTGGTGGATAAAAAGGCGCTCAGCCGTTCCAGGGACTTCCCCAGGTCCGTGAGTTCCAGCGTTTCAGCCATATCCAAGCGGGTAATGTCCAGCGCAAACGCAATCAGATAACAGGATCGCCCCTCGCTCAAGGCTACCTTGAGCAGGGCGAAACAGAGGGTCTTGGCAACCTGCTCCGGGAGCCCCCGCATGGAACCGCTCGTATCAATGCAGAGAATAACCGGGCCTTTCGGGGTTTCCCTCCGTTTCCGTACGCTGCTCCGGGAGGCATCGTACCGGGCCAGGGGGAGCAGCGTCTTATGCCGGTATGCAAAGGTTTGCAGTTTCTTTTCCGCGAATTTTTTATAAAACACCCATTGGGCGGTCTCGTCCGCCAGTAACGCCGCCTCAGCCGGTACGATGCTGCTGAGATCATCGCTTTCGTGCACCCCGATAAGCTCCGCCTTGCTTGCCTGTTCCACCACCATCTCCGGCTCCAGGACCTGCTCCTCCATAAGGGTTTCCGCATCCTCCTCATCGGTCTCCCGCCTGCCCAGTGTAGCGGCCAGTTCTTGTATGAGCGGGTCCTGTTCCAGGAGTCGTGCGTAGGTATGGAGCACCCCTACATGCGCCTGCCGCCCCACGCTGCGGCTCAGGTCCCAGATCCGCCGAGGTTCACCGGGAGAGGAGTTAAACAGTTCCGCTAGGTGCTTATACGCCTCGATCCGCTGGTAGAGGTCTTGGCAGAAGCGCTTCCGGTGTTCTTCGATACGTTCCTCTTCCCAAGCCGCCTGTTTCCGGGCAAGCAAGGCCCCCCAGCGCTCGGTAAAATGCGCTTTTACCCCCGCAAAACCCCGCGCCCTCCGGCTTGTGTTACCCCGTGGTTTGGATGCTTTGGATGCTTTGGATGCTTTAAGGGAAACCAGGCTTTTCAGAAACTCCTGGGTATAGAAGGCCGTATCCAATTCCTGGGGTTCATAGGTTTCCTGGATGAACAGGGCAACCCCTTCCCAGACCGCCTCGAAGTCCTCGGTCTTGAGGCTTTCGAATTCACCTAAAAGCTGCTGTTCCACGGCAAAAGGGCTTTCCGTTTGCTGCATCCTTCTTTTCACGGTAGTGATGAAGTCGAGGATCTCCTGGGTGAGCTCTTCCGCGATCAACGGATCCGCTGGGGTTGACGCAGACCTGGTTTGGCGGTGCAACGCATCCTGGGCGCAGAGTTCCCGCATCGACTGGTTGGCCAGAATGGTTTCGATGGCTCGAGCAAAGTTATCCGTATCCTGAGCAGAGAGCCGGGCGATACGCAGTGCGCTTCCTGGTTTGTCCAGCAGGTACGCATACACCGCATCGGCAATCTCCTCACGGGCCTTCTGGTCCGCAATCCCGCCGAATCGGATGAAGCTATGGAACCGGCGAAAGGTATCCCGCCCCTTAGTCCTCACCGCTTACCCGCTCCACCGGATGGAGCAGCCTCGGACGTTCCGGCGTGAAGGTTGCCAAGGGTAGGCTCGTGCGGAACCTCCAGGGCATATACCGGTCGATAGCGGCGGTCCGCATACAATCGACCGTTTGTATGATTGGGGGCCCTTTTCGTGATGGCATCCTATACATACTACCTCCGCTGCTTAGAATGCGTTTCATCTGAGCGGCACCTCTGCATCCTTGAGGGTTTTATAGGCGTACTGGATTTCCCGGAGCTCCACCTGGATCTTATCGATCTCCCTATGGGCTGTGGCGATATGGGACTCCACCAGGCCTGCCCATTCCGGTGGTACAAAGAGATTGACCCGGAGCTGCTTACGGTCCTGCTTCTCGTACCGAGCAAGCCGTCTCTCTATCCCTGCGGTATAGTCCAACAGTCCCTGGATGCGGTCGTCCCAGGCCCTTTCCTGGGCAGGGGGAGGTTTCCGGGTGATCCGCCGTTTGTCTCCGGTCGGCATGGTATCCAGGGTACCTTCCCGGCCATCCACCAATACCTGAAAAGCCGTACTGCCCTTGCGCACCTGGATAGACCCCTGCGGGGTAAACCGGATCTCCAGGTCCTGTTCAGCCCCGTTAATCTGCATACTGAAGGTGGAAACCCCTTTTTGTAATTGGGCGGATCGATTCCGGCCCAGGTATCCTGAGGCGAGTTTCTGCCGGGCATACCAGGTGCAGGTTTGTGGGGTATCCCCCAGGGCGGCCACATCCCCTTGTTTGATATACCACGCCGTATCCCCAGCGGTGATGCGGCAGTAAATCCCCGCGGTAAGCCGTAAAACCTCGGCACGGGTATCCTGGACGCGCTGGGTTTCCTGGGTAATTTCAGCCCGCAGCGCGGCTAATTCTTCCTTTATGCCCGGGAAATCAAAAGTTCCGGTGTATCCCTGCCGTTCAATAGCCTCATGGACAATCTGGGCCGCCGCCGCAATCTCTTCCCGTTCATGCCAGAGGCAGTGCTTAATCAGAAAACAATCCATGAGATCCACCTGTTTCCGGTCATTCAAGAACGCCGAAGTCCGCAACAACCGCACGATCTTCCTCCAGCGCCGATCCGATATGATACGCAATGCTGCTTCCGGAGCGGAGGCGTCATGGAGCGGGTGGGGGTTCAC
>JAISPY010000208.1 GCA_031274565.1 Treponema sp. | reverse complement strand
TTACCGCGTAGGCAAAAAACGATCACGTTTACTTTCGCACAACCTATGTTTTTAAAGGTATCATCATGCGTATTACTCCGATTTTTTCATTAAACGTGCTGACGGCAAAATCCTGGTCCGCGAAACCAAAGGCAAAGACCGTCTCCTAATGCGGAAAAAACAGGAAGCCCTGGACGAGCGGATAGGGGCGGTTAATACACGTAAAGACTTCGGCATCTGGCGCAGCGCTATTTTCTATAATCCCGTGGGTAAGTCCCTAGGCTCTTTTATCACCGCATCAAAGTCCGTACCCGTACCTGGGCGTACTTCTTGAACTTTTTAGGGAATTCGAGTAGTTTCAAAATACCCCTCATAGAGCGAGGGAACTTGTATCTTCAAAAGGCGGTAATCCATGGAACCTATCATCTTAGCGTCTGGTTCTTTAAGAAGGCAGGAGTATTTTCGTCTTCTGAATCTTCCTTTCAGCGTCATGCCTGCTCTGATAGATGAAGCGTATGAAGGGATAGCGGATCCCCGGAAGATCGCTGAAAACTTGGCGATCCGGAAGGTTAATAAAATTCTCGATTTGTTGGCAGGGAGGCCCCCGTGGATCTGCGGGGCGGATACGATCATTGCAGTGGATGGGAATATATTCGGAAAACCCAAGGATCGGGATGATGCCCAGCGGATGCTTTCCACGATACAGGGCCGTTCTCACGAGGTGATAACCGCGGTGGCCCTGTTTAAGGGCAAGGATAAGACCAATCCCATTGATTGCAGGTCCGTGGTAAGTAAGGTTACCTTTGCCACGCTCTCAGACAGTGAGATAGAATGGTATCTCAATACCGGGGAATGGCAGGGCGTGGCAGGAGCCTATAAAATCCAGGGCTTGGCAGGGTGTTACATATCCAGTATCAATGGGTCTTACAGCTCCATCGTGGGCTTGCCAATCCATGAGTTTTATGTCATGTTAAAGGAGAATGGTTATTCCTATGGGGATTCTTAGGACCCGCGCACGAATAACATGCCCTGCATGTTATGCTCATTGCTTACGCCATAAGGAAATACCATGACCATTAAGTCATGGTATTGCTGCGCGGGTCCTTAGCTGTTCACGGTAAAAAAGCCTGGGCTTTTTTACCCATTTTCCGCCGCCTTGGGCGGTGAGATAGAGGGAAGGCGCCTTTCGAAGCGGCTCTGGAGAGCTGGGTATCGAGGGGACGACAGGGGGAAATTGTGGCGGTAGTTACCATGAAAAGCCTGCTTGAGTCGGGAGTTCATTTCGGCCATCAGGTAAAACGCTGGGATCCGCGGATGAAAAAGTACATCTTCGCGGAACGGAACGGCATTCACATCATTGATCTGCAAAAGACCATTCAAGCCATCAAAGATGCCTATGATGTGGTCCGTAAAACCGTTGCGGGCGGCAAGACGGTCATGTTTGTGGGCACTAAGAAGCAGGCCCAACAGGCCATTCAGAAAGAGGCCGAGCGCTGTGGCATGTATTATGTCCATAACCGCTGGCTTGGGGGGATGCTTACCAACTTTGTGACCATAAAAAAGTCGCTGCTCAGGCTTAAAAAACTGGAAAAGATGGAAGTAGACGGGACCGTTGAAAATCTTACCAAGAAGGAAATCGCTGCGCTGAGCAAAGAACGGGCTAAACTGCAGAAGAATCTGGGGGGCATCAAGGAAATGAAGGAACTGCCGGGGATCATCTTCATCGTGGATACCCGCAAGGAAGCCATTGCCGTAGCCGAAGCCCAACGCCAGGGGATCCCCATCATCGCGGTGGTGGACACCAACTGCAATCCTGAGGGCATTGCTTACCCCATCCCCGGCAACGATGACGCCATCCGGGCGATCACCCTGTTTACCCAGATCATCGCCAATGCGGTGGTGGAAGCGGACAACGAGGTGGGGCTTAAGATCATCGAAACCCTGGGGGATGAAGACGAGGACATCGAAGCCATCATGACCGATGTGTCCATTAAGGAAGAGGACCGGGAAATCGATATCGAGACCTACTCAACCGCCGCCGGAGGCCCTGAAGTGGCTGCGGTTGAGTCGGAGGAGGAAGATGAACTGCCGGTGGATGTGGATAAGGTCTACGCAGAGGAATAAGAGGAGTGGTCATGGGAATCAGTGCAGGGGATGTTAAACGGCTCCGGGAGAAAACCGGGGCAGGCATGATGGAATGTAAAAACGCCTTGGTCGAGACCAACGGGGACTTTAACCAGGCGGAGAAGCTTTTAAAGGAAAAGGGCCTTGCGGCGGTGGAAAAGCGGGTTGACCGGGCCACCAACGAAGGTAAGATCTTCATCAAGATCCGGGACCGTACCGCAGTCCTCCTGGAATTGGCCAGCGAAACCGATTTTGTGGCCCGGAACCCGGAGTTCATTGCCTTGGGGGATATGCTCGCCAGCCGGGTTTTAGACCAGGGCTACACCGAACCCAACGAGGAACTGGCGGGGATGGTCACTGAGCTGGCCACCAAGATCCGGGAAAACATGAGCCTCCAGCGGCTCAAGGTGGTTCATGCAGGGGCTAACGAGTACCTCACCCAGTATATTCACGGAGATGGTACGATCGGGGTGCTAGTAAAAGTGGCGGCGGATAAACCGGAGGTGTTCAGCCGGGAGGAGGTGCAGGACTTTGTCTTCAGTCTCGCCCTTCACGTGGCGGCGTTCAAGCCCCTGGCCCTGGATAGAACCAAGATCGATCCGGAGTTTCTCCAAGAGCAGGAAGCAATTTTCCGCAAGCAGTTGGAAGGGGATGAAAAGCTGGCGGGTAAACCTCCGGAAGTGCTGAACAATATCCTCCAGGGCAAGCTTACCAAGTACCTCTCGGATATATGCCTGGTAGAACAGGGCTATGTGAAAGAAGAGAAGATCACCGTTGCCCAGGCGCTTGCCAACTGCGGGAAACAGGTCGGAGCGGACTTACAGATAGTCGAGTACCTGTATTTCAAGGTGGGCGCATAAGCGCGCCTGCTCGGGTGTGAACCCTCATAGCGGGGGTTCGAGGAGCGTGTTGGAGTATGCACAGCGTTATTACGACATCCGAAGAACGGATGAAGAAAACCATTGCAAGCCTTAAAGATGGGTTTGCTGCCTTCAGGACCGGACGGGCATCGGCGGCCTTGTTTGATAAGATCAAGGTGGAGTGTTACGGTGATAAGTCCCCGCTGAACCAGGTGGCGAACATCTCCATTCCTGAAGCCCGGCTGGTGGTGATTCAGCCCTTTGATAAGAGCCTCATTGGAGAGATTGAAAAGGCGATCCGTTCATCGGAGCTTTCCCTCAATCCGAGTAATGACGGGAAGGTGATACGCATCGCCATTCCCCCGCTCACGGAAGAACGGCGGAAGGAACTGGTCAAAGTTGCCAAGAACCAAGCTGAACAGAGCCGGGTGGCGGTGCGGAACATCCGTCGGGACGGGAACGAGGAGCTTAAAAAGCTGCTTAAGGAGGGCGCAATCACGGAAGACGAGGAAAGCAAGAGCAGCCTGGAATTGCAGAAGCTCACGGATACCTCCATCGGTAAGGTTAATCAGATTCTGGACGAAAAAAACAAAGAAATAATGGAAGTCTAGGCAATACATGGCCTCATCAGTAGTCCTTGCTCGTTCCCGTCTTCCCCATCATATTGGTATCATCATGGATGGGAACGGCCGCTGGGCACAGAGAAAAAATCAGCTCCGCACTCAGGGACATCTGGAGGGGCTTAAAACCGCAAAGCGGATCGTTAAAGCCGCAAGTGATCTGGGGATCCGCTACCTCACCCTCTACGTCTTTTCCACGGAGAACTGGAAGCGCACTGCGGAGGAAGTGGGGTTCATCATGGGCCTGGTGAAGCAGCATCTCAAGGGGGAACTGGATTTTTACCGGGAGAATCGGATCCGGATCCGCCACACGGGGGATCCTAAGGGGCTTCCCCCGGATATTGCCCGGGAACTCGCGGAAGCCGCTGAAGATACCCGTTCCTTTGAGGGATTGCAGGTCATACTGGCCCTCAACTACGGGGGTAGGGATGCCATTGTCCGGGCAGCGCAGCGCTTGTTCGCTTCGGTAGAGCAACAAGAGAAAATAACCGAGGAAGGGATCCGGCACTACTTGGATAACCCGGACATTCCTGATCCGGACCTCATCATCCGGACTGCGGGGGAACACCGGACCAGCAATTTCCTGCTCTGGGAAGGGGCCTATGCGGAATACTATTTCTCGGATATCCTCTGGCCTGATTGGACAGAGGCGGATCTGGTTTCTGCAATCGCCGCGTATCAGCAGCGGGAGCGGCGCTTTGGGGGAGGCAAACCATGAAAAAACTTATCGAACGGGTTTTACTGTTTGTGATTGGACTTCCCCTGGTAATAGGGATCGTGGTCCTCCTGCCCTACAAGCGCCATCTAGCGGTTAATCTGCTGGTGATCATTTTAAGCGCCCTGGGGGCTGGGGAATTCGCGGAACTCTTACGGAAAAAAAACAACCCCCTAGGCTGGTTCGAAGCCGCTATCCTGGGGGCTGTAGGTCCTGTAGCGGTAACCTTAGCGGTGAGTTTTGACTGCAACGAGAACATCATCCCCGGGATGTTTATGCTCGGGGCTTCCTGGTTCCTGATTTCCCGGATTTTTGTCGGGGAAGAGAAGCTCCAGGAGGCTGCGGGCCGGGCTGCCGCCGGTTGTGCGGTGCTGATATATCCTGGTCTGTTCATGGCCTGGATCATCCAGATGAGCCGTTTAGCCCATGCGGACATGGTGATCCTCATGTTTCTGCTTATTGTCATGGCCAATGATTCTGCGGCCTGGGCCGCAGGTATGCTCTGGGGCAAGGGGAATCAAGGGATCATTCATGCGAGTCCTCATAAAAGTGTGGCGGGCTTTATCGGAGGACTCACCGCTTCTATCATCGTTGGACTAGGGGCGGTTTTTTTTATACCCGAAGCCTTTAGTTCAAGCCACTTCCCTGCGGCAGGGGCTGGCATCCTCTTGGGACTGGTATCCGGCACAGCCGCCTGTCTGGGAGACCTGGGGGAATCCGCATTGAAACGAAGCGTGAATATGAAAGATTCCGGAAGCCTCATGCCCGGCCGTGGGGGGGTGCTGGACAGCATTGATTCCATAAGCCTCGCCGCGCCGGTGTATTATGCCTTGTATTGGGTGCTCTTTGGCTAAAGACCGCATCAGGAGAAAATGGCTTCCAGCATTCGCCGGGCTTCCGATGATCGGTGTTCCTTTCGTTCCGCTTCTGTTTAGGGATAAGCGGTTCCGCCCCTTTCTACAGTTCCTCTGGCACTATCCAGGATTGAGATC
>JAISPY010000200.1 GCA_031274565.1 Treponema sp. | reverse complement strand
ATGAACCGGCTGGAAGCGGACTTTGACGGTGAAATTCTGGCGATCCATGCGGGGAGCGGGGATTTGGTGGAATACGGCCAAGTCCTCTTTGAGGTGCAGCGCCGCTAAGGTATGCTGCGATCTTTGGCGTACCATGCACGGTATGATAGTAACAATTCCGATAACCGGATCATGAAAAAGGCGGAGCAGCCGTATCCAGGGCTTAGGGCGGTGTATAGACGCATACGGGGGGACCAGCGAGGGAGACGCATGGTGTTATCAACGGACTATGCTGGGCGTGCCATTCCTGTGTGTATGCAAGCAGTACCGCAACCATGCAGAGGACAAGGATGATGATTAAACGGCTGCTCATTGCGAATCGCGGTGAAATCGCGGTCCGCATCATCCGTACGTGCCGCGAGATGGGCATTGAAACCGTGGCGGTGTATTCCACCGCAGACCGGGACGGTCTCCCAGTGCGGCTCGCGGATAAGGCGGTGTGCATCGGGCCGCCCCCTGCGTCGGCGAGTTACCTCATGCGGAACAACCTGATCATGGCCGCGATCCATACGGATTGCGATGGGATTCATCCGGGGGTGGGCTTCCTGGCGGAGAACCCGGACTTTGCCCGGCTGACGGCGGATAATGGGCTTATCTTCATCGGGCCGGATCCTAAGGTGATGGAACTCCTGGGGGATAAGGTTCAGGCCCGAGCTACGGCGCAGCGCTTTGGCATCCCCATCACCCCGGGTACGGAAAACGCGGTGGGCGACTTCACTGAGGCCCTGGCTGCGGTACGGACCTTGGGGTTTCCGGTCATTATAAAAGCTGCCGCAGGCGGCGGCGGTAAGGGTATGCGGGTGGTCCGGCAGGAAGCGGAATTGCAGGAACAGATCCTCCTGGCCCAGGCAGAGGCGGCTTCTAATTTTGCGGACCCCCGGGTGTTTATCGAGCGCTACCTAGAAAATCCCCGGCATGTGGAACTCCAGATCCTGGCCGCAGGGGATGGAGCCGTGGCGGTCTTAGGGGAACGGGATTGCTCGGTGCAGAAAAACCATCAGAAGCTCATCGAAGAAAGCCCCTCCCCAGGGGTGAGCGGACCTATGCGGGATAAGATGGCGGAAGGCGCGGTGAAGCTCTTTCGGGAGCTGGGTTACCGGGGAGCGGGAACCATTGAATTTTTGGTGGTAGGGGAGGACTATTATTTTATGGAAGTGAATGTCCGTCTTCAAGTGGAGCATCCGGTGAGCGAATGTATCACCGGTACGGATATAGTCCGGGAACAGATCCTATCCTGTACCGAAGGCCGGATGGAGCTAGACCCCGAAGCAGTACGGCGCGATGGCTGGGCTATGGAGTGCCGTATCAATGCCCTGCATCCTGGTAGGGTGAGCGAGTTGCGCCTGCCTGGGGGTCCAGGGGTCCGGTTCGATACCTATTTGTATAGCGGGTGTACGGTGCCTTCCCACTACGACGCGTTGGTGGGAAAACTCATTGTCCACGGACCGAACCGGGAACGGGTTTTGGCCCGCATGGATCGGGCCTTGGGGGAACTGTGCATTGAAGGCATTCAAACCAACCGCTCCGAGCAAGCGCGGATTATCCAAGACCGTGGTTTCCGTTCAGGCCGGTTTGGTACGGCGTATTACGCGGCGTTTGAATCGCAGCAGAGGATCCCCGCGGAGACTACTCATGGCCGCTGAAACCCTTACCTGCCCGGACTGCGGGGCAGTGCATACTCCTGAAATCTTCAAGACCTGTCCCGCCTGCGGCTATCATTACCGGATGGAACCGCGGGAGCGTATTGCGTACCTGGCGGATCCCGGAAGCTTCCAGGAGTTTTCCGCGAATCTGCGCTCCCTTAATCCGATTGACCTCTCGGGGTACGAGAAGAAGCTCTCCGAGGCGGAACTCAAGTCCCGAATGAAGGACGCGATCCTTACGGGAACCTGTTTAATAGAAGGAAGGGCCCTCATCCTGGGGCTTATGTCCTTTACCTTTATGGGTGGGTCTATGGGTTCGGTGGTGGGTGAGAAGGTCTCCCGGGCGTTGCTCAAAGCCGTGGAGGAACGGCTGCCGGTGGCGCTCTATACCACCTCCGGGGGCGCCCGGATGCAGGAGGGGATCTTCTCCCTGCTCCAGATGGCCAAGACCTCCAGCGCCGCGGCGGAACTGGATAAGGCAGGACTGCCCTTGTTCATCCTGCTCTGCGATCCTACCACCGGGGGGGTTACTGCGTCTTTTGCCATGCTGGGGGATATTATCTTGGCTGAACCAGGGGCGCTCATCGGCTTCGCCGGTCCCCGGGTGATCGAGGGGACCATACGGGCGAGCCTGCCCGAAGGGTTTCAGCGTGCGGAATTTCAACAGGAACGGGGGTTTGTGGATATGATCGTTCCCCGCAAAGAGCAGCGGCGGGTCCTTGCCCGGCTCATGGATCTGCATAGCCGCATTCCCGTAAAAGCGGAGGCGCAGCGGTGAACACCACCCCTATTGCTACCTTGCAGGAAAAGGTCGAAGAATTACGCAAACTCGTGCGGGAATCGGGGATTGATGCGGCGGAAGTCCTGGAGCAGCTTGAAGGGAAGATCCAGGCAGGGGCCAAAACCGAGGAGGCATGGAAGCGGGTTGAGCTTGCCCGGCATCCTGAACGGCCCTATGCCCTGGATTATATCCGCCGGATTTTTACGGACTTCATGGAACTGCACGGGGACCGGGCCTTTGGGGATGATCCTGCGCTAGTGGGAGGGCTGGGCTTTCTTGAGGGTCGGCCTGTTACCCTGCTGGCCAACCAGAAAGGCCGTACCCTGAAGGAGAACATGTACCGCAACCACGGTATGGCCAATCCTGAAGGGTACCGGAAGGCCCTCAGGCTGGCAAAGCAGGCGGAGAAGTTCCGTCGGCCCATTGTTACCTTGGTGGATACCTCTGGGGCGTATCCGGGCCTAGGTGCGGAAGAACGGGGCATTGGGGAGGCGATTGCCCGGAACCTCCGGGATTTCAGCCAACTGAAAACCCCCATCGTCTGTATCATTATCGGGGAAGGGGGTTCCGGGGGTGCCCTGGGGCTGTGCGTAGGGGATAAGATCTACATGCTGGAAAACGCCATCTATTCGGTGATAAGCCCTGAGGGATGCGCCTCGATTCTCCTGCGGGATGCGGCTAAGGCAAAAGACGCGGCGGCCATGCTCCGGATCACCAGTGCCGATCTTTTGGCCTTCAAGGTCATCAACGGGATCATACCGGAGCCTCCTGGAGGCGCGCACCAGGATCCGGATGCCGCAGCCGCGGCCATCAAGCAGATCCTGGTGCGGGAACTGCGGGACCTGGGGGATCGAAATCCGTCGGTGCTGGTCCGGTACCGGAATCAGAAGATCCGCAAGATAGGCCATTGGAACGAGGGAACGGAACGTTTATCATAACCGGCTCTGCACCATCCATACGGCGTAGGGATAGCACCCTTAAGACTCATCAACGCGCCGGTTCCTCCGGCTCCAGGTAGGTCGATTTGATTACTCCTTACGTTTCAGTGGGATCCCATACTAATCATCGCATACCGCGCCCGGTGGCGGAGGAGGACCGCGCTCCGGCAACCCTGAACGCCGGGGTAGGTTCCGCTGGCGCAGTACTTCGTAGCATAAAATCCCCGCAGCCACCGAGACATTGAGCGAATCGATTCTGCCCTTCCGCGGAATCCCCAGGAGGGCGTCACAGCGTTCCCGGAGCAGCCGAGATATTCCGGTCCCCTCCCCTCCCAGGATGAGGCCGATGCGGCCCCGGAGTTCCTGTTCATACACCGGGGCCCCGGCCATGTCAGCTCCATATATCCAGAAGCGGGCGTCCCGCAAGGCCTGAATCGCTCGGGGTAGGTTAGGGGCTTCCGCCGCCGGGACCCAGGACGCCGCGCCTGCGGAGGTCTGGGCAATGATTGGTGCGTGTTTAGCGATCCGCCTGCGCCGGGTAAGCACCAGGTCCACGCCGAACTGGTCGCAGGAACGGAGTATGGCGCCGTAGTTGTGCGGATCGGTGATCTCATCCAGGATCATGACCAGCGCATCCTGTCGCTCCCCGAGCTCGGCTATGAAGGTCTCTAGGGTGATTTCCTCCGGAGAATCCGCCCCCTGCAAGGCGATCCCCCGGTTATCCGGAGCGAGCCGCTCCAGGTCGTAGGCGCCCACCCGCTTACAGGGGATCCGATGTTCCTCCGCAAGGGCGATGCTCACCTGCGCCCGCGGGCCTGCCTGGGCGATGAGCAGCGGCCCTGTAGCCTTTCCCGACTTAATGGCTTCTTCTATGGCATGAAACCCGGTAAGATACCCCATGAGCTTGCTCCTTTATGCATTTAAATCGTAGGTCTTGCCGTATTGGACAATCTCCGTATCAGGATAGCCTTGCTCGATCAGGTAGCGCTTAAACGCGGCCTGGGCCTTGGGTTCCCCATGCACCAGCAGCACCTGTTTCAACCGGGAAGTATCCAGGAGCCTGAGCCATTCCGCGGCTTCCGCATAATCCGCATGGGCGCTGAAGGCGTTGATCTCTTCAACCGCGGCTTTCCGCTTAAACCATTGGCCGTGGATCTTCACCTCCGGTTCCTTCTGGCGAATTCGTCTGCCCAGGGTATTCTGGGCCATATAGCCCACGATCAGAATAGTGGTGTTCGGGTCGCCGATATGGTGGATCAGATGATGCTGGATCCGACCCGCCTCGCACATACCGTCCGCGGAGATGATGATGAGCGGACCTGGATGCTCGTTTAAGGCTTTTGACTCGTTGACACTGGTAGTAAAATGGAGGGAGTTGAACCCGAAGGGGTTTTTATGGTGCTTGATAAAGGCCGCATGAATGGCTTCATCGTAACACTCAGGATGCACCTGGAAGATGGTGGTGGCGTTGGTGGCCATCGGCGAATCCACGTACATAGGAATCTCCGGGATGACGCCCTCATCCACGAGGAGATGAAAATAGTACACCAATTCCTGGGTCCGCTCGATGGCAAAGGCGGGAATGAGGATTTTCCCCTGGGTTTGTACGGTTCGCTTGGCTATGTCCGCAAGCTTTTCCATAGCATCATCGACGGTGGCATGCCGCCTATCCCCATAAGTGCTTTCCAAAATGATATAATCCGGCGCAGGGACGAGGTCAGGATCCCGGATGATGGGCTTTCCCTTGCGGCCCAGGTCGCCGGTACAGAGGATCCGGGTTTCCTTGCCCTGCTTTTTGACGGTAATCAAGGCCATGGCGGAACCCAGAATATGACCGGCGTCGTAGAATTCCAGGGTAACCCCATCCCCGATGGGTAGGGGCCGTTTATACGAGACCCCCAGTATTTGGTTCGTGGCCTGGATCGCGTCTTTTTCATCAAAGAGGGGGGTCCAAGTGAACTTCTCCCCCTTTTTTTCAGCCAACCGGCGCAAGTACGCCGCATCCCTGGCCTGTATGGAAGCGGAATCCATCATGATGAGGTTAGCAATATCCCGTGTTGCCGGGGTGGCGTAGATATTTCCCTGATAGCCCTGTTTCGTGAGCAAGGGCAAAAGGCCGCAATGATCCAGGTGTCCATGGGTTAGGACCACCGACTGGATCCGGTCGGTCGGGATCCCGAATTCCCGATTTTTCCGGTCCGCTTCGGCCCGGGATCCCTGAAACGCACCGCAATCAATGAGATAGGATGTTCCCGCTATCTCGATCACATGTTTAGAACCGGTTACCTCCTCGGCTGCGCCGAGGGAATAGAAGTTGATATCCATGGAAACCATGATACCCCATTGCGTTTTTTTTTCTAAGGGGCGTTGGATTAGGGTGCGCCCGGATATATCGCCGAGGAACGCATGGACTCAGGGCGAGCGCATTAAAATTACTAATTCTTTGCTACATAATGACTTAGTAAAGTACATTAGGCAATGCGGGATGTTGACAGATCCGGGGGAATCCTCCACAATGCATAAGTATGATCATCTTCATTACCGGGGGAATCAAGTCTGGAAAGTCCCGCCGCGCGCTGGAATTGGCCAAACAAGTATGGAATGTTCCGGTTTCCTTTATCGCCACGGCGGAGGCCCTGGATGATGAAATGCGCTTGCGGATCAAGGCGCACCAGGAAGAGCGTGCAGCCCTGGGGTCCTTTGTTACCATCGAAGAACCGATAGCCCTCGACCAAGCCGTTGCCGGAGCAAATCCGCCGGTGCTGGTGGACTGTATTCCCCTGTGGATCAATAATCTCATGTACTATCAGCGGGAACCGGATTTCCACCCCATTCTGGAGGGCTTTATCCGGAGTATACGGCAGGGGATCCTGGTAAGCAATGAGACGGGTCTGGGAAATGTTCCCTTTGATGAGACCACCCGCCGCTACAATCTGCTCTTGGCTGAGGCGAACCGCCGCATTGCCGCCCGTGCAGATAGGGTGGAGTTCATGGTTTCGGGGATTCCGTTACGGGTGAAATGAAGAGGTCATGATGATACTCACGGTTCCCTCCTGGGTGATTCCCGGAACCTACCTGGAAAACCTCGTCTTTCTGCACAGGCAGGCTGCTGGGGGATGCTGCTCCGTCCGCGGGGTAGAGCTGCTCTTCTTTCTGTATAACCGGGAGATACAAACCCTGCTTGATGCGGAATGGGAGGGGATTCAAGCCATGGGAAGCCGGTTTACCTTTACCGCCCACCTGCCGGATCCGCTCTTGCCCGTCCATGCGGATCTGGTACAGCGGCTCCTGCCCCTGAGCCGTCACTGCATCCTGCATCCGGGACTTCCCGAAAATGCGGAAGCCCTGGCTGCGCTTATCGGTTCCTGGATAAAACGGTTTTCTCCCCTTTTCCCCCCTGCGTCCCTTGCTGCTCAAGGACAAGAGGCGTGTCCCTTCCTGGTGGAGAACACCCTTCCGGGAAGGCTTGAGGCGCTGCTTGCGTATCTTCCCGATGAGGCGGGGCTTTGCATGGATACCGGGCATCTGCTCTTGGAAGGGAAACGTCCCCTGGCCTTTTATCAGGACTATGGGAACCGTATCAGGGAGATTCACCTTCACGGAGTTGCTTGGGAGCAAGCCCGGATAGATGGGAGACTTCCGGATCACCGGCCCCTGCGGGCTGAGGAGCGGTGGTTTCAGGAATTGGTTCCCGTGCTGGCGGATTTTACCGGGGTGGTCAACCTGGAGGTGTTTTCCTGGGAGGAGGTGCTGGAAAGCATGGCGGTGCTGCAGGCCGCGGGACTGTAACTATTACTAAAAAAAGATATTATTATTTAAAGAAGGCAATTCCAAAATATCATATTTTGGAACCAGCTCAAATATAAAGGAACTGCTCAGCGGTTTCTTTAATCACGAGTACCGGAGCATTTTTTTCTGCATGATCGTGCTCCGTTCTGCTTAGGAGACTATGTATGAATCTTTTACAAAAACTGGCATCTAAAAATCTACTTGTCTTTAATCTGGTGCTCCTGGGGGTCATATTCGGGTTCTCTCTGGCGTTTCTGTCGTTCTCTTGTTCGACCCCGAACGCTCAAAAAACCGTCCAGGCCCAAGAAAACCCGGCGGCCATTCCCCGAGACGCCTTCGCGGTAGCGGAAGGGCTGCAAAGCGCGTTCAGAGCGGTGGCGAATAAGGTGCAGCCTTCAGTCGTGGAGCTTAAAACCGTCTCCATCCGGCGGCAGCAGATCCCCAATTTCAACGGTATCCCGTGGGAATTTTTCTTCGGACCCCGGGATGGCAGTCCCGATGGACAAGGTCAGGAACGGGAATACCGGTCTCAGGGGCTTGGTTCAGGAATCATCGTCCGCCAGCAGCAGGATACCTATTATGTGTTGACGAATAACCATGTGGTAGGGGATGCCAACGAAATCATGGTAGCCGCTAATAACGGCAAGGAGTATCCGGCGGTCCTGGTAGGGAAAGATGAACGCAAGGACCTGGCTATGGTGTCATTCAAAACCGGCGACGTCCATCCTCTGGCGGAATTGGGAGATTCCGATGGAGTCAGCGTTGGCGACTGGGCCATCGCTGTGGGAAATCCCTTGGGCTTAATGTCTTCGGTAACTATGGGTATCGTGAGTTTTGTAGGCCGTACCGGAGGGCCGGGGAATAATATCAATGATTTCATCCAGACCGATGCGTCTATCAATCAGGGCAATTCCGGCGGCGCCTTGGTGAATATCCGGGGACAGGTCATCGGAATCAATACCTGGATAGCCAGCAATAATTCAGGAGGCGGTTCGGTAGGACTGGGATTTGCCATTCCCATCAATAATGCCAAGCGATCCATTGATGAGTTTATCAGCTCCGGGGAGATTAGTTATGGCTGGCTGGGGGTTTCCCTGACCGACCCGGATCGGGATACCCTACAGGCCCTGCGGCTTGAGGGAAAACGCGGGGCCTTGGCCACCCAGGTATTCTTAGGTTCCCCGGCGGATAAGGGGGGTATACGGCCCGGGGACTTTATTACCCATGTTAATAGTAAGGAGGTCCGGGGGACGAACCCCTTAACCTTGATGGTCGGGGATCTCAAGCCCGGAGATCAGGCGCAATTCACGGTTATCCGCGACGGGGTATCCCGGGATTTCCAAGTCCGTATCGAAGTTCGGACCAATACCGTGGCTGCGGACAATAAAAAACTCTGGCCTGGCGTATGGGCGGTTCCCTTGTCGGATTCCATCAGGGAGAGCTTGAAGCTCGATAAAAATGCCCAGGGGGTGTATGTGGCCCAGGTTATCCCGGAGACTCCCGCGGCTATTATCGGTTTACAGCGGAATGACCGGATCACCGGCATTAACGGTGAGCCGGTGCGGGATATGGTCTCCTTTTACAAGAGCTTGAGGGAAAAGACCGATAAGGAATTGTGGTTTAACTTTATCCGGGGAGACTCCACCTTGGAGACCCTGAAGTTTAAGCGATAGGAGGAGGGGGAGGAGAAGCCTATGGTCGCATTGGAACTCATCCAGGGCGATATTACCCGCTTAGCAGTAGACGCCATCGTCAATGCGGCAAACCCAAGCCTCTTGGGAGGCGGTGGCGTGGATGGGGCTATTCACCGGGCAGCAGGGCCGGAGCTGTTGGCGGAATGCCGGAGCATCGCCGCTGAACGGAGAGACCGACCGGGGGGCGCCTGTCCTACGGGGGAGGCGGTGATCACCGGTCCAGGACGGCTCCCCTGCAAAAGGGTGATCCATACGGTGGGACCGGTCTGGCATGGAGGCGGCCAGGGAGAACCGGATTTACTGGCTTCCTGTTATCGGAACAGTCTCCTCCGTACCCAGGAAGCAGGTCTGGAAAGCATCGCCTTTCCCAATATCAGCACCGGGGTCTATGGATACCCCAAGGCTGCGGCGGCGGAGATTGCCCTCAAGACGGTCAGAGCAAGCCTCCCCGCCATGCCGGGGATCAAGAAGGTTATTTTTGTCTGTTATGACCAGGAGAACTATGATCTCTATAGTAGGGTCAGCGCATATACATTATCCCGAATCGGAGGTATCTGAGACTAGAGACGATTGAAAGAGAAGCCGTTCAAGATAATCATCAGACCACGTCATTTGTTTGATCCGTTCTATGATGCTGCTTTTCGTTTCGGTATCGGCACGGGCCACCATTAAAGCCAGTTTCCTCAAAATAACCCTGGTCTCAGGCCCGTTGTCCTTACGCAGCCGGGAACCGTCCTCCCCAAACGCCACGTCAAGCACGTAGTGCAGCGAGTTTTCAATGCCCCAATGGCCGCGTACCCCTTTGGCAAACTGCTCCGGGTCCGCCTGAAGCCTTGAGACAAAAAAACTCCGTTCTACCGTTGTCTCACCGTTCACCTCACGGCTGGATTCCACCATCCCTATGAAACCTATGGTCTTCCAGTACGGATGTCGTTTAATCAGCCATCCCACATCGTCGCTGACCGCATAATCCCGGTCCGCTATCCGTCCGTCATGGGTCCAGACCGAATTGAACCGGATATGCCGACACTCCCCGGAGGGTGCCGAAACATCCAGGTCCTCAAAGTACTCTTTCACGTCTTCATGCAGGCTTTCTGCGGACGGGATGTCCGAGTTCCCTTTCAGAGAAAACAGGTAATCCGCCTTCTTGTTCACTATATGTTCGGCTATTTTATACGGGTACCCTATCGCATCAATCGTTACGATGCACCCTTCCAGCACGCGTTTCTCCCGTAAGGTCGGTATCGCCGTTATCTCGTTGCTTTTTTCCTCCGTACTTCACCTGCCCACATACCAGCCGGTTCCAAATGACCGAAAAATAGGTCATTATGGGTATGATTGGCGGTGATTGTTTTTCTTCCATGAGGGTT
>JAISPY010000172.1 GCA_031274565.1 Treponema sp. | reverse complement strand
GGTAAACACAACCGTATAATCATGTAAAACCATAGAAACCTCCTCGTGAACGGACCTGCCAAGGCCGCTCTGTAACTGTATAGGGTCTATGCCGCTCAAGCCCATTCCGCGGACCACTCCCGGCAGGGAATGTACGCCGTGCTTCTGGCCTAGAGCAAAAAGAGAGAAAAGGAAAAAAAGGGGAACGGTTTGAGGACATAGTTTTTTATACTACCGCATGAGGGTTTAGTCAAGTGCTTTTTTGCTAGGGCAGCCGCAGGCACGGGGAAAGCGCATACAAACGGGGCCAGAGTCGCGTAATCCGAAATCCCCGTGGAGGTTTGGTTTTTTTTCAAACCCCGCTGGTTTAAAAAGTACCTGTGCTTGCCCTGGGCGTCTATCCTGGGGAGTAGTTTTATTATACAGGCTGTGCTATGATACTTATATGATGAAGATTGGTTTCTGGTTTGTACCGGTGTTACTCGCCGTATCCTGTGTAAGCTCTTCTCCTAAGAAGAGCGCCCTGATCGCGGATGCGGATCCGATTTCCCTGGGCACGGCGGAAATTGAATTTGATAAAATGTTTTCCTCCGCCTTGGAGAAGAAAGAGGTTCCCCTCACCTTTAATCCACGGGATGATACGGTTTCCCTGGAGTTTCGATACCAGACAGTGGTGTACCGGCAGTATTGGGACCGAGCCGGGCGGGATAGGTTCATCGCGGCGGTGAAGCGGTACCACGATGATTTTGAGGCCCGGAATTTGACCGACAAAGCATCAAAATCCCGGACCGCCTACGGAACTGTCAACGGTAAGACCGAGTGGGGGCAGTTTAGCTTTTCCGTCAATGCCCGGTCTTATCCCCGGATAGACCTGGGCTATCAATTCAAAGGTAAAAATCCCTACTTTACGGTGGTACAGCGGGAAGCCCGGGACACCATCATGCCCTCCGCTGATGACGCCCGAATGTCCCTGCGGATTACCTCCTATTTCACCCGCCAGGAGGCGAATACCCTGGCTGCCCTGTTGGACCAGGAATACCTCCTGGGGATCCTGGAAGCCCAGGGGATCCCCCTTGAAACCGGGGAGCCGGCTTCCGATGTCTATCAAGCGCAGGATGCGGCACGGGATGAGTATTAATATGAGAGCTCAAGACAAGCCTATACACCACGGATGATACCGACCGTTCACCCGAAAAGCGTACAGAAACCCTGCGGTTTCAAACCCCCATCGGTGTCCGTCATCTAACTCCACCCCCTGATTCCTCGTAGGACCCATGCAGGAATAACATGGAGGGTATGTTATTCCTGCGTGGGTCCTAAAGGACCTGGTCTTCCCGGCACATATCCAGCACTTCCCGAAGGGTGTAACCCCTACCTGCAAGCGTCAAGGCGCTGCCGGGACAGGAGTTCGCGCATAAATCGCAGTCGGTACAGCGCTCAAGGCAAGACCCGGATCCGTTTTGCTTCGGCCTGGAGATGATTCCCCGGTACATGAACAGGCTCAGATTATTTTGAATGTACTAATAAAAAGGCGATAAGTAAATAAAAAACTTACGAATGAAATCAAATATATTGACTTACAAAATAATTTTTCTTATATTATATTAAGAAGGTTCTTTTGAAACGATTTATATTATTTTGTTTCAAAAGAAGTATGCAGGCGTTCAGGTAAGGATGGGTGGAATGATAAACAGACACGCAAAAATACTGGAAATTCTTACAAAAAACCAACGTATCGAAGTATCCGCTCTGGCTTCACAACTGGAGGTTTCTACGGTAACGATACGCAAGGAATTGGCTGCCTTGGAAGAACAGGGTATCCTTCGCCGGGAACACGGGTATGCGGTCATCGGGTCGATAGATGATGTGGGCAGGCGTATGGCGTATCATTATGAGATAAAACGGCGGATCGCCCAGGCTGCGGTAGAGACCATACAGGATGGGGAAGCGGTGATGATCGAATCCGGTTCCTGCTGCGCCTTCCTGGCCGAAGAGATAAGCAAAAACCGACGGGATATTACGGTGATCACCAACTCGGCATTTATCGTCAATCATATCCGCCATGCGACGCACTTAAAGATCGTGCTCTTGGGTGGGGACTATCAAGGGGACTCTCAGGTGCTGGTAGGTCCGGTTACCCGCCGCTGCCTGGAAGGGTTTTTTACGGATAAGCTCTTTATTGGCGTGGAAGGGTTTACCGAATCCTTCGGCTTTACCGGCAGAGACCATCGGCGGGCGGAAACCGTACAGGCTATGA
Organism: Treponema sp.; assembly: GCA_031274565.1. Lineage (GTDB taxonomy): Bacteria > Spirochaetota > Spirochaetia > Treponematales > Breznakiellaceae > JAIRLU01. The sequence continues at coordinate 16,243 of JAISPY010000172.1, read as the reverse complement.
CCAAACAGGCGCAACAGGTGATGGTCTTAACCGAATCGGAGAAATTCTCCCGCCATGGGGTGGTGGAACTGGTGCGGACTAAGGATGTGGCGATCTTGTTTACCGATGATAATATTCCCGGTGCAAAAGAGGGCTTGTTGTTGGAACAAGCGGTGCAGGTTCACAAGGTACCTGCGCTTACCCAAGAAACCCCTGGGAGACACCGGTCCGAGTGAACCCTGGTTTTACCCGAGGAAAAGGAGCAGCGTATTTAGGTAGCGCTGGCGGCAGAGCAGCGCAGGGACACCGGTCGAGGGTTTAAGCGCCGGTGCCTCGTGATCACCGGCCATGATCATAGATGAAAAACGCTTCCGGGGCGACTGCGGTATCTTTTTCTATGCTTTCTGTACTTTTCTATTTTCTATAAAAAATTGCTATACATATAAGGAGATTACTTGATGAAACACGGAGTTAGTACGGCTCACAAGACAAACATGAACTATTTCGGCGAATTAAGCCCTCGGATGCGGGATTTCCGGGAAGAACTCGTAACCCTAAAACCCTTGGTCTGCGCGGAACGGGCGCGGATAGTCACCGACGCCTACCGGAAGTACCAGGATCAACCGATGGTACTGCGCCGGGCCTTGATCTATAAGCACGTCCTTGAGGGGATGAGCATCTTCATTGAGCCGCAAACCCTGCTGGCGGGAAACCAGGCTTCCCGTAACCGGTCCGCGCCGATCTTCCCGGAATACGCCATGGATTGGGTCATCGCCGAATTGGACGAGTTTGATCAGCGGAGCGGGGATAGGTTTTACCTCACCCTGGAAACCAAGGAAATCCTGCGGGAGCTTGCCCCCTTCTGGGAGCGCAACACCCTAAAAGATCGGGGCCTGGCCGCCATGCCCGCTTCCGCCAAGCTGTTCTATGATTTAGGGATCATCCAAGCCGAAGGGAACCTCAGCTCCGGGGGCGCTCATCTGGCGGTGAACTACCGCCGTATGCTGAACCACGGGCTGCGGGAATACCAGGAACGGGCGGAACAGCGCCTCGCGAAGCTGGACCTCACCGATTACCGGAACCTGGCAAAATCCTATTTTTACCGGGCGGTGATCCTGGTGATAGACGCCACCCGGGCTTTTGCGAAGCGGTATGCGGAAAAGGCCCTCTGTCTTGCCCGGACCGAAACCGACCCGAAACATAAGACAGAACTCTTGGAGATGAACCGGGTCTTGAACCAGGTTCCCTACGAAAAGGCGGGAACCTTTTACGAGGCGGTCCAGTCCCTGTGGCTGGTACACCTCTGCCTGCACATCGAAAGTAACGGCCATTCCCTTTCCTATGGCAGGATGGATCAGTACCTTTACCCCTTTTACGCCCAGGACCTGGCCGCAGGGCGTATCACCGAGGAGGGGGCCTGCGAACTGCTCACCAACCTGTGGCTCAAGACCTTCAGCATCAACCAGATCCAAAGCTGGTCCCAGACCCGGTTTTCCGTAGGGAATCCCCTCTGCCAGAACGTTACCATTGGCGGACAGCTCCTGGATGCCGCAGACCCCTCCCATCCACGGGACGCGGTGAACCCCCTTTCATACCTCATCCTCCGCAGCGTCGCCCAGACCCGGCTTCCCCAGCCGAACCTGACCGTGCGTTACCACCGGGGCTTGGACGACCGGTTCATGGATACCTGTATCGAAGTGCTACGCTTAGGATTCGGGATGCCCGGGTTCAACAACGATGAGATCATCATCCCCTCCTTCATCAGCCAGGGGGTGAAACCGGAGGATGCGTATGATTACAGCGCTGTCGGCGGTGCGGAAGTGGCGGTCCCCGGCAAGTGGGGCTATCGCTGCACCAGCAAGAGTTTCCTCAACTTCCCCAAGTCCCTACTTATCGCCTTGAACGACGGGGTGGATACTATTTCCGGCACCCGGCTCTGTAAAGGCGTCGGCCATTTTCGGGATATGCGCTCTTTTGACCAGGTGATGCAGGCCTGGGATCGGATCATCCGGGTATTTGCCCGACAGAGTGTGATCATTGACGCGGTGGCGGACACGGCCCTGGAGCAGGATGCTGCGGATGTGCTCTGTTCCGCCCTCGGGGATGACTGCATTGAACGGGGCCAGAGGCTCAACGAAGGGGGTGCGGTCTATGACTTTACCAGTGATCTGCAAGTGGGGATCGCCAACCTGGCGGATTCCTTGGCGGCCATCAAGCAGTGCGTGTTTGAGGACCGGTCTATGAGCCCTGCGGAACTGTGGGCCGCGATGGAAGCTAACTTCGAGGGTCCTGAGCATGAACGGATCCGCCGGCTCGTGCTCGACGCCCCCAAGTACGGGAATGACGATGACTTCGTGGATCTACTCATTCGGCAGGCGTACCAGTGCTATATCGACGAAATGAAGAGGCACCGCAATACCCGGTATGGCCGGGGGCCTATCGGTGGCGCCTACTATGCGGGGACTTCCACTGGTTCCGCGCATATCCCCCAGGGCGCCGGCACTCCCGCGACCCCGGATGGCCGCAAAGCCGGGGAACCCTTGGCCGAAGGCTGCGCTCCTTCCCGCGGCATGGATCGGAAGGGTCCTGCTGCGGTATGCAAGTCCGTTTCCAAACTCCCCGCCGCGGAGATCTTAGGGGGGGTGCTCTTGAACCAAAAGCTTGCCCCACAGATGGTGGAGCACGCCGAAGACCGGCAGAAGCTCATTTCCCTTATCAGGGCCTTCTTTGACCAGCTCGGGGGCTTCCATGTGCAGTTCAACCTGGTTTCCCGGGAAACCCTCCGGGCGGCCCAGGCTCGTCCTGAGAAGTACCGAAACCTCATCGTCCGGGTGGCCGGGTATAGCGCGTTCTTCAACGCGCTTTCCCGGGAAACCCAGGACGACATCATTGAGCGGACCGAGCAGGTATGGTAGGACCCGTCGCAGGCAGGTTTTTTTCTATTTTCTCTATATTTTTCTATAAGCGCTTTTTTTCTATAAAAAATGCGGTATTCATTGCTGAGAGATGCGCTACTCATTACCCACAGGACGAGGGCACATAACAATTTTTGTCCACGAATGACACGAATTAAGCACGGTGGTCATTCCCTAATTCGCGTTAATTCGCGTCATTCGCGGACTCTTTTGTTTATATGCGCCGGTCAAAGAATGAAACGCCCTAGCCGGGACCGGGAAAACATACTAGTATTTAAGAAGTATATGATTCAGTTTTATTTCTTATCCATTTTGTGTAATACTCTGGCCGGGTATATGCTGATCCGCAGGGAAGCCGCTGCCTGTACCCTGGGGAATGATATAGAGACCCTGGTGCAGCATGATACCGTCCGTTTGGTCCTGGGGATTATCAGCATCATCACTGGCTTGTTTAAACTCCTCTCGGCGGTTCAGGGGGATATACCGGTGATCGGGGATTTGCTCCCCGCCCTATCCGGCTTTGCCTCAGGCTCGGTCTTGCTTTTTGACTATTATCTGGCTCGAACAACCCTGGGGGAGACCGGTACTACTGCCTCTATGAACCTGGGACGCTTCCTGCTTGCCCATAAACGGCAGATTGGATTCACGGCCCTGGGGACTGCGGTACTGCATTTCCTCTTTCCCCAGGCCTTATTCATTTAATCTTTTGCTATGCCCTTGCTTAGGGCGCTATCGGGGGTAACCGAACGGTATGGATACACGAGGAAAATCAGTGGCGGGTATTGCCCTCCAGGAGGGCAGGGTCTTCATTGCCCGGCGCATACCCGGAGGAGCTTTGGGGGGTAAATGGGAATTCCCCGGAGGCAAGGTAGAAGCCGGAGAAAGCGACCAGGACGCCCTCATCCGGGAATATGCGGAAGAGCTCGGGGTTTCCATCACCCCCGGCCCCTTCTTGGGAAGCGCCTGCTTTGAACACCGGGGCGTCCCCCATGTGGTAAACGCCTATCGGGTTTATTGGGGGGATGAGGCGCTTACCCTTTCGGAACATACCGAATGGCGCTGGGCTTCCCTGGCGGAAATCCAAGCCTTGGACTTTGCCGATTCAGATAGGAAGCTCTTTCCCGGACTACAACCGTATCTTGAGTGCAAGCCCTAGATCCAGCGCGGCATACCCGGTTCCTGCCATACCGGTACTCCTAAAGAAGAGTTTGCCGGTGGTGGTATTCTTGGCCTCCGTATCACCCCGGGAACCGCTGATATACCGATACGCTCCATAGAGGGACAGGTTCAGGTTGGGAAGGGGTACAACGGTAACTGCTACCTGGGGTTCAAGGAAGATGCCCCCTGCGGTTTGATCTATAAATTGTATGGATCGGGAAAAATGATCATCCTGGTCACAGCACCATATAAAAGGGCTTATTTGAAAGGAAGCGGCCACGATAAAACCCGGGGACAGCGGAACCTGCACCGCCAGGCCCGGAGCAATAATCAGCCATCGCTGGGAATAGGCAATGGCCGGTCCATAGATAGGGGTTTTGGGCAGGGATTCGTCCCAGGGTTCATAGGTCCCGTCGGATTTTTTTTCCGCGTATTGGAGAAATCCGTCTTGGGAAGCCCAGGAAAAGGCCATATAGGAAAGGCTCCAGTACAGCTTGAGTACCACCCGTGCAGCCAGCGGCACGGATATCCCCCGGGAAAGATTCAGCAGCAAAGCCCCTTGGGTGTAATTAGCATGGGAAGAGAAATTCGTCAAAGCGCCGTTATCCGCCAGCCAATCCCGGTCTTCCATGGTTCCGGTTTGAGTGGGAATACCGAATTTGAGCGTCAGAGTAGAAAAAAAACCGAGTCCTTCCAGGGGATTACTACGGGAAAAGTCCAGGGATGCTCCGGCATACCACAGGGGTTTCATATCCCAGAGTAATTGGCTGTAATAGGTATCCGTATCAGCATCTTTATACACGATTTCCTCACCCTGACCGTATAAAAAGCCTTCCAAAGCAGCTACGGAAAGGGTATAGGGAAATTGCTTGCCCCATGAGCGGGAAGCCTCCCCGTGTAGCGGGGGGAATCCAAAAAACAAATAGCTTATGCTGACTAAACCCATAAAAACCCGTATACTGTTCATATAATGAAAGTAGGGGTTTTGGAGTATCACGGTCAAGTACACATCCTGTGGGTTATGGTTATGGCGGTCCTCTGGAGTTCCTGTGCCCGGGCCACCCAGGAGCTTACCATCGTACCCCCGCCGACCAATCCCCTTTCCCGTTCGGTGATAGGATACGGTGTGGTCAACGTCTCCTATACCCATGTGGTGAACGAACCCGGTCAGGCCGGGGTTTCCCTGGGCTACCTGCGCCGAGGTTCCATTGTACGGATCCTGGAACGCCGCTTAGGCGAGGGAAACGCCGAATCCTGGGTTTTAGTAGAAGGGAATTACCGGGGTTGGCTCAAGGAGACGGTGGTTGACATATACGGCTTGGAAGCCCAAGCCAAAACCGCCGCGGAAGTCATGACCGAATAGGTTTTTGCGGTTTTGAGCTTGCGCAGGGCCAGCGCACATACCAATTTTTGTCCGCGAATTACACGGATTAAGAAGGAATCACGCTCTAAAATCCGTTAAATCAGGGTAATCCGTGGATTTTTTATCGTTATACCCGCTCATTTTTGCGAATTAAGCACGGTGGCCATTCCATAATTCGCGTCATTCGCGGACTCTTTTGTTTATATGCGCCAGCCCTGGTTTTTTGCAGTTTTGAGCTTGCGCGGTTTCCAAGATGCGGGTATACTAAGGTATCATAGAGTGGTAAACTCACCTAATAATAAGGAGTATGCTATGGATTTTGTAAAGGACATGCGTCAAAAGGCCAAATCCCTGCAGAAAAAGCTGGTGCTGCCTGAGGGAACTGAGCCGCGGACGGTCAAGGCTGCCCGGATTCTCGCGGATGAGGGCCTTGCCGCGGCGGTGACCCTCATCGGTAACGCCTCGGAGATACAGCAGGTAGCGGCCAAGGAGGGGGTCAAACTGGATGGGATTCACCTCGTGGACCCTGCATCTTCGCCGTTGCTCGAAAAATATGCCCAAGAATACTATGAACTGCGTAAGAAAAAGGGTATGACCCCTGAACAGGCAAAGCTTGACATGGTGGCGCCCTTGCGCTGGGGAGCCATGATGGTACGGCTTGGTGAGGTGGATGCCATGGTTGCGGGCGCGGAAAGCGCTACTGCGGATGTGCTCCGGGCGGGCCTGACCATCATCGGCACTATTCCGGGGCTTAAAACCGCGTCTTCCTGTTTTGTGGTACAGGCTCCTGATCCAGCTTGGGGCGTTGATGGGGCCCTCATCTTCTCGGACTGCGCGGTGATTCCCAATCCCACAGCGGAACAGCTTGCGGATATTGCGGAGAGCGCGGCCCAGTCCTGCCGGGAATTCCTGGCGGCGGATCCGGTAGTAGCCCTCCTCTCGTTCTCTACCAAGGGTTCTGCGGACCATGAAAATGTGCAGAAAGTACAGGCCGCGACAGAGCTGCTCAAGGCTAAGAAGCCTTCCTTTGTATTTGACGGGGAACTCCAGGCGGACGCGGCCCTGGTGCCGTCGGTAACCGATAAGAAGGCTCCAGGCAGCCCGGTCCGGGGTAAGGTCAATACCTTGATATTCCCTGACTTAGGCGCGGGAAATATTGGATACAAGCTGGTGCAGCGTTTGGGTAAGGCCGAAGCCTTTGGTCCCTTCCTCCAGGGATTCGCCAAGCCGATAAGTGACTTGTCCCGCGGAGCTTCGGTGGAAGATATTGTGGTTACTGCGGCGGTTACCTTATCCCGGGTAAAGTAGCGGACCAGAGGGTAGATTTTGAGGGAGATGCGTGGAGGGGCTGGCCCCTCCACAGGTTTTCCAGGGTTTTTTGAGCTTGATGGGTATTTTACAAAATTTATGATGCTAGGTATTGACGTATCCATACCATAATAAGTATTATGTATAAAGTTAATTGCGTTCGTAGCTCAGCTGGATAGAGCGACGGACTTCGAATCCGTAGGCCGCAGGTTCGAGTCCTGTCGGACGCAGGGTTGACGGCGGTCCGATAAGATGATAGTAGCGGGGCCGCTAGCTCAGCTGGTAGAGCAGCAGACTCTTAATCTGCGGGTCGAAGGTTCGAACCCTTCGCGGCTCAGATGTGCGGGAATAGCTCAGTGGTAGAGCGCCACCTTGCCAAGGTGGATGTCGCGGGTCCGACTCCCGTTTCCCGCTTGAATTCTGACGAAATACCTTATAATCCTGTCAATTTACTTAATCCCCTTATGCTACGAGCCGATAGTATAGTAGAGGTATACAATGGAAGCGGTAGCAAACGTAATGGCCCAGGATATCATGGAAGATGAACGAAATGTATCCATTCTCCAGTTACAAAACGAAGTGCTGGAAAAGATTGCCGCAGTTCAAGCATCGGTGAGGGATGCGGTTATTAACCGGGAATGGGCTGATTTTGAATCCCTGCTCAGTACCATGAACCAGTACAGTGATCAATTTCAGGCATTAGAAACGGAACGGGCCACGCTGTTAACCGGTCTTGGGGAGGAAGCAGCAGATCTTCCCCCAAGAGGTACGAATGAGACCGCACCGGGCTTTTATAGACTGGTATCCCGGCTCCCGGAACAGGACCGGAACGGCTTAACCGAAATGTACCGGAACCTTAAACTGCGGGCCCTTAAAGTGCGGCTGGCGAATGAATCCTTGGTAGCATATCTCAATGAAGCGAAAACCACCATAAGCAGCTTCATGGACGCCGCGTATCCTGAGCGGAAGACCCGGTTTTATTCCCGATGGGGAACCAAGGTAAGCGCCGATGCCCGCAGTATGGTGGTGAATCACAGCCTCTGATAGGAGCAAATCGTCATGGCATCAACCTTTTTAGGCTTAGAACTGGGAAAACGGGCGGTATCCGCCCACGAGCAGGCGCTTAACACCACGGGACATAACCTCTCAAACGCCTCCACTGAGGGTTATTCCCGGCAGCGGGTGGAATTTTCAGCCTTTGAACCCTTGTATATGCCGGGCCTTAACCGGGCGGAGACCCCCGGTCAAATCGGGCAGGGGACCGTGGTGGAACGGATAGAGCGGCTTCGGGACCAGGTCTTGGATAAACGCATCGTGGCCCAGGCAGGGGGCGAAGGTTACTGGCAAACCCGGGACCCCTATGTCCGTATGTTGGAACAGATCTACCTGGAACCAGGGGATAATTCAATCCGGAGTAAGATGGACGCCTTTTGGGATGCCTGGCAGGAACTTTCCCTCTACCCAACGGATACCGCTCCCCGTACCGCGGTGATTGAACGGGGTAAAACCCTCGTCGACAGCATCCATGACCGTTACCAGTCCCTCAAGGGCCTCAAGGATATGGCCGAAGAGGACATTCAGCTCACGGTGAAACGGGTAAATGAACTTTCCCGACAGATCGCGGGTTTAAACCAGGACATTCAGCGGATCCGTGCCCAAGGGGATAATCCCAATGATCTCTTGGACCGCCGAGACCTCCTGGTGGATAAGCTCTCCTCCATTGTTGACATTACCATTGATAACCGAGACCCGGATGAATTCATGGTCCATACTGCGGGGATGATACTCGTCCAGGGGCACATAGGCCGGCAGTTTGCCTTGGAACCGGGTATCGAGACCGAGGGTTATTCCCGGATCCTCTGGGAAGACACCAGGGAAGGGATCCAGTTCCGTAACGGCAGTCTCGCGGCGCTGGTGGAACTCCGGGATATGACGATTCAATCGGAGATTCAAAGCCTGGATTCCATGACCATGAATTTCGTTGATCTGGTGAACGAAGTCCACCGGGACGGTTACGGTATCAACGGTCTTACCGGACAGGACTTTTTTACAGAGCATCATTTTGTTACCAACGTCAATGGAAACTATGATCGGGACGGAGACGGCGCGTTTGATGCAAGCTATATCTTTCGTATCACCGGAACCAATGCTTTGGAGAGCCGGACCCAGGTAGGACTGGCAGGGATGATGCGCCTTCCCTCCGCGACTGATACGATCCAGGTACCCTATTATCCGACCGACACGGTGGGGGATATTATTGCGCGGATCAATAATTCCGGCGCGGAAGTCGTGGCCCGATTGAACCGGGAGGGACAGCTCACCCTCAAGGGGACCCCTGCAGCATCGCGGAATAACGCTGACTTCGTGATCCGGCACATCGAAGATTCGGGGCGCTTCTTGGAAGGTTACGCGGGGATTTTGCAGGGATCCGGGCCGCTCGGGGCCTATGACTGGGCGCGGCCTGATGCGGTTACCGCTTTACGGGGGAGCGTTGCGGATTTTTCTACCGCTCCGGTAGCGCATCCTTCGGGCTGGATTGAGGTGAATCCTGCGCTCATTAAAGAACCGGCTTCAGTGGCTTCTGGTTTGGGCAAAAACGGCACATCCGCTCAACCGGGAAATGGGGACGCTGCCCTGGCCATTGCCGCCCTCCGCAATACCGAGGTTATGGTTGGGCAGTTGGGGACCTTTGATGATTACTTTGCCGATACGGTGGGCCGTATCGGGCTTTTAGGGGAACAGAGTAACCGGGCCTTGGAAACCCAGAACCTGGTGATGAAACAGCTCAAGGACATGCGGCAATCGATTTCCGGGGTTAATATGGATGAGGAACTGGCGAACATGATCAAGTACCAACATGGCTACGCTGCCGCGGCCCGGTTTATCACCACGATGAATTCCATCCTGGATACCCTGATTAATCGGATGGGGGTATAGGGTTGAGGCGGTTCAACCGGGGGAGGGAAAGGATGCTTTCCCCCAGTAATAGCATGATACAAGGAGTATAACTATGCGTAGACTTTCGACGGATATGCCGAATAACGATATGCAATTCTACTTGAGACGCCAAGAAGAGGGGCTTGCAAAGATACAGGGGAAGATCGCGGGACAAACCAGGATTCATGAACTGCGGGATGATCCTTTGGCGGCCTCCCATGCGGTGCGGTATGCCTCTTACTTGGCCAGGCTTGAACGGTTTGAGCAAAACACCCTCTACGCCCGGGATCATTTTAATCATACCGATACCTATCTCCGGCAGGCCAATGATCTGATGCAGCGGGTCCGGGATATCGCGGTCCAGGGAGCTAACGGCACCTATGCCCAGGAAGATATGCGCTATATGGCCGTGGAGGTCAATGAACTCCTCAAGGAATTGGTTTCCCTGTCCAATGCCCTAGGCCCTGATGGGAGGCAGCTCTTCGCGGGGGATAAGGCCTTTACCGAGCCCTTCCGTATGGTCGAAGGAACCGTGGAGGGCGGAGGAGAAACCATGGTGGTCCGGGTGGAATACCGAGGCGCCGGAGCTTCCCGCAAAGCCGAAGTTACCGGGGGAACCTATACGACCCTGGATATAGGAGGGGGGGAAGCGTTTTGGGCGGAAAAGATGCAGATCTTCTCAAAAGAGGATGCCTCGGAGTATCGGGTAACCGAACCCGGGGCTTTTTATGTGGATGGAGAAGCGATTACCGTCAATCCGGGAGATACGCTGCAGGCGATCGTGGCCAAAATAAACGAATCCCCCGCGCCGGTTAAGGCCTATGTGGACCCTGAAACCAGGGGACTTGCGGTGGAAGGGACCAACGCCCACCTCATTCGTATGGAGGATAGGCAGGATTCACGGGTCTTGCAGGATTTAGGGATCATCGTCGCCCATGCCGACCCAGGCGCGCCGAACTGGAACCCCACCGCACGGGTTTCCGGGGGTTCGGCCTTTGACATGATGATCCGCCTTCGGGACGGCCTCTTCCGGGGGGATACGGATTTTATAGGCAGCCAGGGGATAGGGGGCATAGACCTCGCCTTAAACAACCTGCAGAGCCGCCTGGCGGAGATCGGGAGTCGGGGAGAACGGGTGGATATGACGTGGAAACGGCTCAATGAGGAGATTCCCCAGGTTACCGCAGCCTTAAGCCGGGAAGCTTCCCTGGACTTTGCCACAGCGGCCACGGATCTAGGTATGTTGGAATTTGCCCATAAAGCGGCCCTCCAAACCGCGGCCAAGGTGCTGTCCCCAACCTTACTTGATTTCTTGCGGTAGTAAAAGGTCTGTGGTATCCCTGGATGAGGAGGAGCGGTAGGTGAAGGTTACGACCAAGGCATACGGACTAATCGAGGTGGATGATCGGCAAAAGATCACCTTTTCCCAGGGACTGCTGGGATTTGCCGCGTATAAAGAGTATGTACTCCTGGACGCGGAACGGCAGCCTTTTTACTGGCTCCAATCAGTGGAGCTTGAAGACATTGCCTTTATTTTGATCAACCCCTTTCTTTTCAGGCCCGATTATGAGATTACCCTGGATACTGAAGAACTGCTGGAAATCGGCCTTGCAGATCCAAGCAAGGCACTGATTCTTGCCATCGTTACGATTCCGCCGGAAGGGGGTTTGATGACCGCTAATTTACAAGGCCCCCTGGTCATTAACCGGGAGACCCGGGTGGGTATGCAAACCGTACTGTCCGACCTGCGGTGGAAAATTAAACATGATGTCATGGCTGAGTTACGAGCCGGTAAGGAAGACGGCCCATGCTGATCCTTTCCCGTAAGGTCAACGAAAAGATCATGATTGGGGAGGATATCTCCATATCGATCATAGAAATCCAAGGGGATCATATCCGCATTGGGGTTGATGCCCCCAAGACCGTAAAGGTTTTTAGGCAAGAGGTATTTGATGCAATCAAAGCGGAGAATAAGGCGGCGGTGGCATCTACCCCCATCTTGCCGGACTTGCATTTCAAGGCCCCTGAAAACAGCGTGAAGGCGTAATTTTTTTCATTTTTCCTTACCGGTTGTTGCCGGTGGCGGATCCCGCCACCGGTTCTTATCCTCGGACTCCATTTTTTCTATGCCGGTATCACGGCATAATTCCGCGTCGCTTTTCCGTATATAAAGGGGACCGGAAAGCACTGCCGCCGCTGCATCAAGATTCCCTAGCTGGAGCCTGTTTTGGGCACATTCCAGGAGTTCCTTTCCCCAGCCCCTACCGCGCCGCGGATCCAGATGGATCCGCTCCCGGATATCCGTTTCGTTTGTAAAAAGTGCGCGTAACTCGGGGAACACCGTTGCAGCATCAGGGCCGGTAAGCAGCATATCCCCGGATGCCGTCCCGTGAGAAAGCTCCTCTGCAATCAGTTCCGCGATCCGGCCCGGTTCCACATCCAGGTAACCGGTACGCGGTTCTTGGTTTCGATAGAGGGCGGTAAAATAGCGCTGTTTCTTGGCATCAATCACCGGAATGACTAGACCCGGCCAGAAGGAACAGGAAGCGGCTATGCAGTCCAGGGTCGGGATGGTAAGCATCGGTATACCCAGGGAAAGCGCCATGCCCTTAGCCGCCGCAAACCCGATACGGAGACCGGTAAACGAACCAGGCCCCTGCATGCAGACCACCAGTTCCACCGCACTGGGTTTAAGCCCCGCAGTCGTGATGATCCGGTCTGTTACCTCCATGAGCAGTTCCCCATGCCGTTGCCCCGCATCTATTTCAAAATACCAGACTTCCTGCTTATGCCCTCCCCGCTTCCCCCCTTCCGCTTGAGCGCTCAAGGATCCGGAACCAAGGGCCACCGACAAGATCGACGTAGCCGTATCCACTGCCAAGATGATCACTCCGGCGTATTCCTTAGGGTAATCATGCGCCGGTCTTGTTCAAGCAGGGTAATCTCGACGATGACCGCATGTTCCGGTATGGCATGGGGGATCCGTTCGCTCCATTCAATGACCGAAACCCCTGAACCACCGATCACTTCTTCCCCCCCGATGCTGCTGAAATCCGCATCCCCCCCAAGCCGATACGCGTCTATATGGTACAGGGGGAGGGTCCCTTGATATTCGGCAATCATCGTATAGGTGGGACTGGTAATGGTTTCTTGCACCCCAAGCCCCCGGGCAATACCCTTGGTAAAATAGGTCTTCCCCACCCCTAAACCTCCCCGCAAAGCAACCACACTGCCCGGTCGTAACCGGGAGGCAAGCCATTCTCCGGCGACAATGGTTTCTTCCGGCGAGGAAGTAATGATACTAGAGCGGAAGGGAGCCACGGCTATCGAGTTTATCAATGAATTGTTTTAATTCCTTAATGAGGGGCACCAAGGGATAATCAACCGGTATCCCCATGGTAACCAAGATTTCTTTTTGGCCGGTAGGCTTGATTTCAATAGAAAAATCAATAGGCCGCTCTACCAATTTATTCATCATATCGAGAACCGCGATACCTGAAAAGAACATACGGTAATATATAGGAACATCTTTTCGGATAATGTCTTTAATTTCAAGTACTTTCATGCTGTATCATTATACCTACTTCTATAAGATTAGATCAATTTATCTCGATCAATATTATCTCGCACCGAAGCATACAGTTTTAAAAGTCGCGGGGAAAGCTCATATTCCGCGAGATCCCCTACCAGAACCGCATCCTGATTCTCGTAGGCGCTCACCAATTCGCTGAGGGCGCCTCTGAATTCGTTGATGAAATCAGAGAACGGCAGGGTATCTATGACGAAGCTCTCTAAGGCAAAGCCCTGTAATTGCAAAAGACGCACCAGCCGTAACAATTTCTCCGCAGTACGAGCAAAAAGGTCCACCGTCTCCGCGGCCCTGCGGTCTTTACCGGTTTGAATGTCCAGGGGAAGGTCCTCAAGCCGAGTGGCGATACTGGAAATCAGGGTACTCGCCTCGCGGAGTTCTTTGCCGGGATCGGTTACTTCCCGGATCCGTTCGTCCAGCAGGGTACCCATCTCAGCGGGAAGCAGTTCTCCGCGAAAGGTTCTCTGGAGTAATACCGCCAGGTCCGGGAGGTGTTCGGATAAAAAATGCGCCGCCGCATGTTCTTCCCAGCGCTCCTCGATACTACGGCGTTCCTCCAAAGAGAGGTTCTCATAGGCTGCAAGCGCTTCCTTGCCGGTGAGCAGGGCTTCCAGAGCAAGCTGCGGCCAGGCGCTGATGGTGATATCCAGACGCTCTATGCCCTGCAGATCCTGTTCAAGGGCTTCCGCCAGGGACGAGACCTGGAGCGGTTCCCCGTTTATCCGTAAGCCGCTTATGCGGTTTTCCGATCCCGCAAGCCACGCTTCAATGCCGGCTACCAATTCTCCCAGGGTCTTTTCCGATTCTAGGGTAATATCCGCCGGCTCTTCATTAATGAATATATCCATTACTTAGTACCCTGCTGACTAAACTGATCCAAGGATGAGGACATCCGTTCCATGCGGTTATAGGCCCCTTCCATCTGACCGTATTGATTTTTAAGGCTCGCTTCTTTCAAGGCAAGCTGCCGTTCCAAGGTCTCTACCCGCCGCTGTTCCTGGTTTATCTGAGAATCAATGGTTCCTGTTTTAAGGGCGATAATGCCGCCGATTTCCACGAAGGGTTTCGCCAGGATTTCAAAGGCATAGGCGACCCCTGAATCCACGATGAAATCCCCATCAGTATCAGAACCAAAAAGCTGCGCCATAGCGGATACATTGGTTTGTAAAGCCTCATCCAAGACCTTTTCATTTATCTCCAGGTAGCCCCGCAGCCGCGCCGGATCATACCCGCTGCTGCCTCCGCTTCCCCGAACATCCGTACCGATCCCTATCTGGGCTAACAAGGCCAGATCCCGGTGCGCGGAAGTCGGATAGGTGGCTGCGGTAGCTCTTTGGAGACTACTCTTAAACTGCGTAAGAATAGAATCCCCCGCAAAGACCCCTAAGCGTTTACGCAGATCCGTCTGTTCCTCCGCCGAGAGATAGGAGAGTTCCTCGATAACCCGCTCGTCGTTACGGGTGAGCACATTTAAATCTGCCATGAGCCGGTTATAGTTTCCCACCAGGGATATGATGGCGTCTTTGATCGCTTGCTGGTCCGGTTCGACCCGTAAGCGGATTGGGTTATCCGAAGGGATCTTAGCCGTGAGGGTAAGCCCGGGGATAAGATCGTCGATCTTGTTAGTTGGCCGGGTAATCTCGATACCCTCCATGCTAAGCACCGCGTCCTGAGCCACAGAAATCGGATTACGGGGTTGGAAATTCCCGTTCCCACCGGGATCCATGAGCTGGAGATTTCGAATCGAAACCTCTCGATGGGTGTTTTGGTTGACGATTTCCAGGGAAACCATGGGTTGATCGATTTTATCTCCCACTATATCGGCAAAGCGATACTGATAGGCGCTGAAATCATTGGAATCCACGATAGGAGGAAGCGCAGTATTCGTACCGTCTGCGTAGGTGAGATGCAAAACACGCATATCATCCACCCGAGCCACGGGTTCGAGCGGCGTCCACGAGGGGATCGTGGTAGAAGAACGATTTTCATCAGTATCCTGAGGAGCATCCGCTTGATCCTCGGTTAGGGGACTATCGGGTTGGGTGAGTACCTTCGTGGCAATCTCAAACGCCAGAATTCCATCCTGAGCCGCCACCTCCCCTCTGCTGAAGGGTATAAATGCCGTTTCTCCCGGCGCTACGGTGAGCGTCTCTTCCTGCACGCTTGTAGAAGAAGCGCCTTTGCCTTGTTCCAATAACCCTACCCGTATCCCTAAGGCTTCGGCTGCTTCTGAAAAAACCAGGGGATTTTCCGCGCCGGTTATCCGGGATTCGATGAGGAGGGATTTTTTTCCCGGCTGAACGGCGATAAGATTCGCTCCGATTTTGTCCCGTCCACGCCGGTTTAAGAGTTCGATAAATTCCCGCATGGACCCACCCCGAAAGGGAAAGGATATGCTTTCCTGGCCTACGGAAAAGGCGTAGGTTCCTTCCTCCACCGTAAAGGAGTCTTCGATAGGATCCGATAAGAACCGGTCCGCCTGGGCGATCTGTTTAACTGTAAAGGTGAGTTCCTGATCCGAGGCCGCCCTCGTGGAGGTTCCCGAGAGAACCGACGGGTCTGAAATATTGACCATGCGCTCATTAAAAGGGTTTTGAAAAGAATACAGAAACCGGGCGCTATCCCGAAGGCTCGTCATCCGTCGACTTAAATCCTGCCAATAGGTCTTTTGGGCCTGTAATTGTTCTACTTGCTTTTCGGAACGCTCTTTAGGGATACGTTCAACCTTCATCAGCCCTTCAACGAGTTTTTCTGTATCAAACCGGCTTTTTATCCCCGGCACGTAAATATCGGACATACTCCCCTATGTTTTTTGAAAACTATTCAACAGAAAACCCAATCGCTTCCTGGATGGGCTCGTGGAGTCGCTGTATTCTTAGGGCAACGCTGATTAACTTGACGCTAATCAGCGTTGCCCTATTGTTTTTCTCGTTTTCCTGCGGAAAACTGCGAAAAACCACATTAAAGTATGCACTGATTTATTCTCGATTGAAT
>JAISPY010000158.1 GCA_031274565.1 Treponema sp. | reverse complement strand
TCAACATTTTTACCTCCAAATTTGTTAGGCATCATATTCAACCGCCTCCGTAATGTCGAACATGGAACATATTCACAGGAAAGTATTATTAGGCAAATAAGTGATAAATACCACAATATCGTTTTTGAAACTCGTGTACCGCAATCTGATAAAATTGCTACAAGGGCAGAGCAAAAAGTACCGATAGCTGTTTCTGGCTATGCGGCAGATAGTCAGTATGAATCGCGTATGAAAGCATTGGCGGAAGAATTTTATGATCGTGTAACTAGCCCATAATAATGGAATGCACAATGAATGAAAAACAGAAACAAACCCTAGAAGCAATAATCAAACAATTCGATTCATTGTTAGGTGAATTAAAAGAATTATTAATTTCAGGAGAAGTTGATGCGCCTGGAATAAATCAAAAAGGAAGAAAATACTCTTATTTTGATACTGATACCATTCATGAATTAGTGGGAATGGGGCGTTCAAAAGCTGAAGAGTATTTGAAAGGTCTGAAATCAAAAGAGCTTGGTGATGTATTGCGTAAAATAGGAGGAAGCAGTGAAGAAACGAAACGCTCTAAAGACATTATGATACATAATATATTATATAAAATATTTGACTTTAATATTGGGCATTCAATCATAAAAGGTGAAACAAATTAATTGTAAAGCAAGTCACGGCGCCTAACGAGGTTGTCGGAAACGTAATTTTACATCCCTCGTACCACTTATATAGAGCGTATTATTGTTGAATGTTATACTATATATGGTGGCGGCTTGGCATAGCAGGGACTCATTCGACAGTCTCAACCGGACTGTTTACGCTTCGGGACCTACGACCCCTCGGCCTTCCATTCGGCTCGGTGCCTCAGGCAAAACCGCCCGAGGCTCACCTTGTTGTATTACCGGCAGTGGGGTTTCCTTTTCCCCTCTTTAATTCATTGAAGATGGAAACAGTTACAACGATGAACACCACCATAAGGTATTATCTTTGAATAGGATCGCTAATTTACCGGTATCCTTTAACCAGGATAAATATGAACGAATGGTACTGCCCACCACCAGGTATTGTTCCAGATGCATAGAAAGTCCGTATGCTGAAAAGAGGGCCTGTACTATCTTATCGAAATTGATGGGGGCGGCGCAAATAGCTATAATCTTTTGGGAGATTTCCAGTACCGCGGCTCGGTTCAGCGCTATTAAGGGTTTTATATCGCTGCTTGCTTCCGCGTGAGCCGGAACGAACCGAGCCGCTTCAAGGGTCTCCAGCATGGTTAAGGTTTGTAAATAGCGTTCCACATCATAGATGAAGGTGATTTTATACTTTTCCAAGGTTTCAGCGCTGCTGATGCTGTCAGCCAGGAACACCGTGTTATCCGGGGTTCTAATCCCAATCATCTGGAAAGCATGCCCCGGCAGTTCAATGATTTCAAGTTCTTCAGGAAAACTATTTTTTTCTAGCCGGGTACTAGCAGTAACGGTACTTTCAGCGGCAAGCAGAAACTTGTGGCGCATATCCTTACAGGGATATGCGCCGTATAAAAACGCAGGCTCAAGAATCGGGTACTGGATAAAGCCGCCTTCCATGCCGTACCCATATACCGTACATCCTGTGGTATGCTGCAGATACTGATTACCCCCGATGTGGTCTGCATGGGAGTGGGTGTTTATGATTGCCTTTAATTTCCAATGGTGCTGCTCACAGAGTTTCCGTATTTTCTTTCCCGCCTCTTTATCGTTACCGCTGTCTATGACATAGACTTCCGTCTCATTGGCACGATAAACGCCGATCTTTACGGGCGCATTAATATAATAACTCTGTGCTCCCACAGGTACTAATTCATACATAGCCGCTCCTCCGGGTATCCAGCCTCACCTTCCCCCATTCCCTATCATGGTTCCTTGGTTTTCAATACCGCTAAAAACGCGCTCTGGGGTAATTCCACATCCCCCACCATCTTCATACGCTTCTTCCCTTCCTTCTGCTTTTCCAGGAGCTTGCGCTTGCGGGTGATGTCCCCGCCGTAACACTTGGCTAACACATCCTTCCGTAGGGCGTTGACGGTCTCCCGGGCGATGATCTGGCTTCCGATGGTCCCCTGGATGGGGATTTTGAACTGCTGCCGGGGTATCTCGTCCCGGAGGCGCTCGCACACCAGTCGCGCCCGCTCGTAGGCCCGGTCCCGAAACACGAGCTGGGAGAGGGCGTCCACCGGCTTACCATTGAGCAGTATATCCAGCTTAACCAGGGCCGTAGGCTTATAATCGGTAATGTCGTAATCAAAGGAAGCGTACCCTCGACTAATGCTCTTGAGGCGGTCGTAAAAATCAAAGAGCACCTCTGCCAGGGGCATATCGTAGATGAGTTCCACCCGCTTTTCGTCCAGGTAGGTCATAGCGGTTTGGACGCCCCGCTTCTCCATACACAGCGTCATGATGTTCCCCAGAAAGGTCGTTGGGGTGAGGATGGAGGCTCGGATATACGGCTCCTCTGCCCCTTCGATGCTGCCCTCTTCCGGGTACTCCATGGGGTTATCCACCCACCGCGCCTCCCCCTTATGGAGATACACCCGGTAGCGTACCGATGGGGCGGTAAAAATAACCGACTGGCCGAATTCCCGCTCCAGCCGTTCTTGGATCACCTCCAAGTGGAGGAGTCCTAAGAAGCCGCAGCGGAACCCAAAGCCCAAGGCCGCAGAGGAATCCTTTTCATACACCAGGGATGCGTCATTGAGCTTGAGCTTTTCCAGGCTTGATTTGAGTTCCGTGTAGTCATTGGAATCCACCGGATATATAGAAGAAAACACCACGGGTTTCACTTCCCGGAAGCCCGGCAGAGGCGCATCGCAGGGGTTTTCCGCGGCGGTAAGGGTATCTCCCACCCGCACGTCGCTGACGGTTTTGATCCCCGCAATGATATAGCCTACACTGCCCGCGGCAAGTTCCGCTCCCTCTACCAAGGCCAGTTTGAAGACCCCCAGGGTCTCCACCTCATATTCAGAACCGTTGGACATAAACCGGACTTTCATACCCCGCCGGATCCGGCCGTCAAAGATGCGGATATGCACCACCACCCCCCGATAGGGGTCGTAGTGGCAATCGAAGATGAGAGCCCGCAACGGAGCGTCCGCGCTGCCCCGGGGTGCGGGAATCCTCTCGATGATAGCTTCAAACAGCTCGTCCACCCCGGTACCCTGCCGGGCTGAAACCAGGAGGGCCGCTGCAGCATCCAGCCCCAGGTCTTTCTCTATCTGCACCTTGACTCCGGGAATATCCGCGGAAGCCATATCGATCTTATTGATCACCGGGACAATCTCCAGATTGTGTTCCAGCGCTAGGTACAGGTTGGACAGGGTTTGGGCCTGTACACCCTGGGTAGCGTCCACCAAGAGCAAGGCCCCCTCGCAGGAATTGATGGCCCGGGAGACTTCGTAGGTAAAGTCCACATGCCCGGGGGTATCCACCAGGTTAAGCTCGTATTCCCCTCCGTCTGCGGCGGTGTAGGGAATAGTAACCGCCTGACTCTTGATAGTTATGCCCCGCTCCCGTTCAATGTCCATAGTATCCAGAATCTGGTCCTGGAAATCCCGGTCTTCCACCAGATGGCCTTTTTGAATGAGCCGGTCCGCCAGGGTTGACTTCCCATGGTCAATATGGGCGATGATACAAAAGTTACGGATTAAGGGAGTTTCAGCCATAGGAATTACTATAGTACAAGACCGCCGGTTACTCAATACACGCCAGGGCCAGCGCATATAAACAAAAGAGTCCGCGAATGACGCGAATTAACGCGAATTAGGGAATGACCACCGTGCTTAATTCGCAAAAATGCGCGTAATGAGCGGGTATAACGATAAAAAATCCACCGATTAGGCTGATTGAGGACCCGCACACGAATAAAATGCCCGGCAGGTTATGCTTATTGCTTATGCCATAAGGCACTACCATGACCATTAGGTCATGGTAGTACTGCACGGGTCCTTAGTGTTTTCTGGGATGATGCCCACGGGACTTATTCCAGCCGTGGGGAGGGTAAGAAAAATCTGGCCGCGCCTGAGAAAACTGCGGTTCCGCAGGAACTAAATCGTAATCCTTATTATTGAGGGTAAGTTTCGTAGCCCTCAAGAAGCGGAATTCCGCGGACGGGGAGGACTGCGCATATCCATCGATACTTACCGTTGCCCCTTCCTTGAGGCCTTCAATAAAGCCGATAAACCGTTCAAGACCAAAGACATAGTACGTGGTATCCTTATCTTGCAGGGCGATCTTACCCTGGACGACACCGAGGGTTCCGGTAACCCGCACAGTTTTCGGCGGGGTAGTTTGCCATCGGGGATCAGGTCCTCCCCCGGGATTCCGATTTTGGGCGAAGAGTAGTACTCCGACTACCAACGCCCACAGGATGAAAAAAACGCTTTTTTTCATATAAACTCCATAGTCTCGTTATGGTGAGACCACCGTCTCATTGATATAGAGCAAATATCATGCCAACGCATCGATTTCTTTCGGAATAGGCGCTATGTCGTATACCTATCCATCCAAGACCAGGGTATCCTGCTGCGGCGTAGCGGATCCTGCGGTTTAAGGGTGGGCAAATTTTTCCCACCTGGGTAAAAAATACCGGCTACCCTGGATGCAGTAAGCCCTGAAGGTACCACAAGACGTCAGGAAGCCGGGTCTTTGAGATCATGCTGCTTGAGGGTACCAAGGGCAGCGGAAAATCAGGTCTTGTCGGCTCTTTCTCCCGCTATAAGCCGTTCCGTCGCTTCAAGGGCTATCCCGCGCGCTCGGGCTATACGGGCGCGATCTTCATATTCGATTTTGGAACGCAGGGCTTTTCCCTCAAAAAATACGGTTTTCCGCCGGATTTCGCCGTAAGCGCCTGCTACGAGGCTTTCCTCCCGCTCCAGGGAAAGCCGGCGGACCTGAGTCTCCCGGAACCCGATGGCGGATGATTCCTGAAACAGGGTCCGCCGCAGGGAATCAAGCGGCGCCGGAGCAGCGAGGACCGATACCCGCGTACCAGGACGGGATTTTTTCATCATACAGGGGGTAAAGGTTACATCCAAGGCCCCGGCTTCAAAGAGCCGTTCCATGAGGAACCCCAAGGCTTCCCCGGTCATATCGTCGATGTTCGTTTCCAGCAGGATCAGGTCCTCGATCTTCCAGGGCCCTGGGCCTTCTTGTTCCAAAGCCGCTTCTTCCCGTAAGGAAAGACGCAGTACATTGGGCTTGTCCAGAGTCCGGGTTCCGATGCCATAGCCGGTCCTGATTTCCGTAAAACGCTGGCTCGATACAAACTCGTCCACTGAGGCGGCAAGAATCGCCGCTCCGGTAGGGGTGGTCATTTCCTGGGTAAAGCCCCCGGTCTTTACCGGCAGTCCCCGCACCAAGAGCAGGGTTGCAGGGGCAGGAACCGGCAGAACCCCGTGGGCGCAGGTAACCGTACCGCCTCCCAGCTCAATTTCACCGCAGGTGATCCGATCCGGCTGCAGCATATCCAAACCAATGGCCGTACCCACGATGTCGATGATTGAATCCAGGGCGCCTACCTCGTGGAAAGCCACCGCATCCACCGGACGCCCGTGTACCTGGGCTTCCGCTTCGGCTATGCGTCCAAAGATAGCCAAGGCCCGCTGCTTTGCCCCGGCACTGATACTGGAATGGGCTATGAGATGCCGGATCTCTTTCCAGGACGTATGCCCTGCATGTTCCCCCTGGTGATGGTCATGGGTCCCCTGAGCGGTTTGCGGGAGCAGTTCAACCACCCCGCGGGTTCCGCTGATACCCCCCCGCTGATCCCGCTGGAAACGGAGTTTCCAGCCCGATACGCCCAGTTTATCCAGTTCCTGCTGCAACAGCTCAGGATCGACCCCCAGATCAACCAAGGCGCCTAAGGTCATATCGCCGGAGATACCGGCGAAGCAATCAAAATGTACGGTTCTCATCCTGTTCTCCTTGCATCAAGCATTCCGGACCTGCAAGACCCGGTTCATATTACCCATAGCATACCCCTCCAGTTCAAAGGCCACGTATACAAACCCATAGGATTTGAGGGTCTGGGAAATACGATCCAAGAGCGCCTCATCAAAGAACCGGCGCCGTTCTTCCGGAGCGACTTCAATGCGGGCGATCTGTTCATGGGAACGTACCCGGAACTGATGGAACCCTAAGCCTCTCAGGGCGTCTTCGGCCTTTTCAATCCGGGCTAATTTCACTGGGTCGATCCGTTCCCCATAGGGGATCCGGGACGCGAGGCAGGCAAAGGCCGGTTTATCCCAGGTGGGCAGATCAAAATTCCGGGATAGCTCTCGGATCTCGGCCTTGGTAAGCCCTGCCTCCCGCAGAGGACTTTGGATATGGAGTTCTTCCAGGGCCTGTAATCCCGGACGGTAATCCCCCAAGTCATCCATATTTGAGCCGTCCCATACGGTATGGATTCCCCGGGCCTGCGCCTCCGCCAGGATGGTCCCGAATTCACGCTTTTTGCAAAAATAACAGCGTTCCTTGGGATTGGCAGCCACTTCCTCATCAATCGTTGCTTCGGTAATCAGGATATGCTCGATGCCGAGTTTTCGAGCCAGTAGCCGTGCCCCGTCAATCTCACTTTGGGGGAGCATCGGGGATACAATCGTTATGGCGATTGCCCCGGTACCCAGCGCGGCCGTTGCCGCATGGGCGAGGAAGGAACTGTCCACCCCCCCTGAAAACGCGACCGCCCCTTTTCCCGGGGCAGCGAGGATACGCAAAAGATCCTGGTATTTTTTATCAATATTTTTTTCGATCATGAAACCGCTCCCATGCTCACGAGCATGTACCTATGGATAGCAGGAATTCAGTTCCGCTGTGAACGGCTTCATGCCGTTATCTGGTTATACCCTTTTTAAGGGCGGCGTGTCAATTCGGGTCAGGGCGAGCGCATATAAACAAAAGAAACCGCGAAAGACGCGAATTAACGCGAATTAAGGAACTGATTCTATACTATAGAAAGTATAGAATCAGTAAATTCTATGGGTTTATGCTGAAAAGTACTTGACTAAGCCCGCAGGGGGTTGTATAAAAAACTATGTCTCCAGGTTTTTTCTTTTTTCCCTAGGCAGAAGCACGGCGCCCATTCCCTGGGGGAATGGTTTGCCGGGATTGGGCAATGGGCCGCACTGGATAGGCAGAGATGCCATACGTTGGCAGAGCGGATGTGCCAGGTCCGCTGATACAGACCCAATGGAGTTTTTTTTTGTTTTTTACTATTATTCTACTGTGCTTACCCCCCCCCCCCCCCCCTGTCAGAAAACGGGTAATCCCCGCCAAAAAGCCCCGCGCTCTACCAACACTGCTCAACAAAATAGCGCATATACCCCATTCCAGCGTACCATTATCAGTTCTTTTGACCGGCTATCCTCCCTCCCCTCATCAGCAGGAGCAACATCCCATGAAAACACGCGCTAAGTCCACTCCCTTCACCACCTATGCCACGCTGATCCTTGTGGGGCTGCTCGCCCTGGCTTCCTGTGGGCCTACTTCCTTCACCAATCCCGAAGACCCCATCCCCCAGGACCGCGGCGTGGTGCAGTTCCGCCTTCCCCAGCG
>JAISPY010000250.1 GCA_031274565.1 Treponema sp. | reverse complement strand
AGGTCTAAAACGGCCTTTATCATTGACATGGACGGGGTTATCTACCACGGGAACCGCTTGTTGCAAGGCGCTGAGGAATTCGTGGAATGGCTCTCCAATAACCATAAGGCCTTTCTCTTTTTAACCAATTCCAGTGAACGTTCCCCCCTGGAACTCTCCCAAAAGTTGGCCCGTCTGGGGATCCTGGTTGACCCGGAACACTTCTATACCAGCGCCCTGGCTACGGCGGGTTTCCTCGCCTCCCAGCATCCAGGAGGATCGGTGTATGTCATTGGCGAGCCAGGGCTTATTCAGGCCCTCTACGACGCGGGATTCACCATGAACAACGTCAATCCTGATTATGTGGTGGTAGGCGAGGGCCGGGGCTATAGCCTTGAAGCCTTGGAACGGGCGGTCCGCTTGGTTATTGCCGGCGCCCGGCTTATCGGCACCAATCCGGACCTCACCGGCCCGGCGGAAGGGGGCATTGTTCCAGCCTGCGGTTCCCTGGTGGCGCCCATTGAGTTGGCCACCGAGACTAAGGCGTACTTTGTAGGCAAGCCCAATCCCTTGATCATGCGTCACGGCTTGCGGCGGCTCATGAGCCGGCGGGAAGATACCGCGATCATCGGAGACCGGATGGATACGGACATTGTTGCGGGGGTGGAAGCGGAGATCGAAACGGTCCTGGTCCTTTCCGGGGTTACCGCGCTCTCCGACATCCCCCGATTCCCCTACCAACCCCGGCACATCCTGGAGGGGGTGTTTGAAATACCTGAATAAGGCGGGGTATGAACGCAGCCACACAGCTCTGGCAGGGGGGCTTACCGATACGCTTCTCCTGCAATGAGACTGCCCAAAGGGTACGCGCTTGGTTTTCGTAATGCCCTGTTCCTCTGGTCTTACCTGCGCTCGATCCTATGGGGAGGCGGTTTATGGAGGTTTTGAGCACCGGTCACGGATGGGGGTTACCAAAATGAGCGTTTCATCCCAGACCGGTGGTCCGCTCTATCCCGCGCCTCAAGACGCGGGTGTTACGGCGGTCCTGTATAGCCCCCCACCTCCTGTTTGTATCTAAAGGAACTCCTGTGGAACGGCTCTTTAAACTCCAAGCCCATGGCACTACGGTCCTGCGGGAAATACTGGCAGGACTGACCACCTTCCTGACCATGACCTATATTTTGGCGGTCAATCCGGAGATGCTCGGCAGCATCGGGCAGGGGATGACCGCGGAGGCGGTGTTTACCGCCACGGTTATCGCCTCCGCAGTAGCCACCCTGGTCATGGCCTTTGCCGCGAATTTACCCGTTGCCCTGGCGCCTGGTATGGGACTTAACGCTTTTTTTACCTATACCGTGGTACTCGGCATGCACTATTCCTGGCAGACCGCCCTCACCGCGGTGTTCCTCGAGGGATTGCTCTTCATGGTCCTTTCGCTGGTAAATGTACGGGAATTAATCATCCATGCCATTCCGCTTCCTTTAAAAAAAGCCGTGGCAGTGGGCATTGGCCTACTCATCGCCTTTATTGGTCTGGAAAACTCAGGGGTCCTGAGCGTGGATCCCCAGACCCTGGTAAGCCTCGGGGATAGTACCTCGGGGAACGCCCTGACAGCCCTGATCGGTCTGGTTATCACGGTGGTTCTGTTTGCCAACCAGGTACCGGGTTCCATCCTCATTGGACTCATCCTCACCACCCTGGTGGGGATTCCCCTGGAAGTAACGGTCATTCCTGAAAATTTTTCCTTCATCCGTCTCCCTGCCCGACCCCTCTTCTTTCAGTTTGATTTCTCTGCGGTGTTCAGCCTCAAATTCTTCACGGTCTTTTTCACCTTCTTCTTTCTCGATATCTTCGACACCGTGGGTACCCTGGTGGGGGTAAGCGCTCGGGCAGGGCTGATTACTCAACAAGGAGAAATCCCCCGGGCAAAACAGGCGTTCTTAGCTGATGCCTTTGGAACCGTCCTAGGCGCGATTCTTGGAACCTCCACGATTACCTCCTACGCGGAAAGCAGCGCGGGGGTTACTGCGGGAGGACGCACCGGGCTTACCGCAGTAACTACCGCGGTGTTGTTCCTGGCTGCCCTGTTTTTTTCCCCGGTCTTCCTGCTGGTGCCCCGCGCGGCCACCGCGCCAATCCTTATCATCGTAGGTTTCTTCATGATGCAGTCCATCGTCGGGATCAGGTTTTGGGATCCTACCGAAGGGATCCCCGCGGGTTTGACCATTGTAGCCATGCCCTTGAGGTTCAGCATTGCCGAAGGGATTGTCTATGGGCTTATCTCCTATGTGGTCCTTAAAACCGTAACGAGAAAAGGTAAGGATATTACCCTGGTAACCTGGATACTGTTCGGAATCTTTATCCTGCGGTTTTTCCTTAAATAAGCGAGGCAGTTCCACCATGTTGGATTTTGGAACGAGCTCAAAGGTGAGGTGCAATCATGGTGTTTGTGGTTCGAGCCGATTTAGAACGGCTTGGTTCTGGTATTTTTCAAGCCCTGGGTATTCCGCCGGAGGAGGCGGACGACTGTGGGCAGATCCTGGTGGCCGCTGATGCCCGAGGCATCAAGAGTCACGGCCTGGCCCGGATCAAACGCTATGCCGACGGCATTACAGCGGGACTCATCAAGGGCGGAGTGGTGCCCAGGGTACTCCATGAGACCCCCTGCTCCTTGGTATTGGATGCGGAAGGAGCCATGGGCTTGAGTCTCAGCAAACGAGCCATGGAACGGGTCATAGCCAAAGCGCAGGAACAGGGCATGGCACTGTGCAGCGTCCGCAATTCCAATCACTTCGGCATCGCCGGTTTCTACGCGGAAATGGCTGCCCGCAGGGATATGATCGGCATTGCCATGACCAATACCGCAGCCCTGGGAGTGCCGGCCTTTGCACGAAAAGCCATGTTCGGCACTAACCCCATCGCCTTTGCCGCGCCCGGGCTTGGGGGAACCCTGTTCAGCCTGGACATGGCCACCACCACGGTCCCCCGGGGTAAAATCGAGGTCTATCAGCGGGCGGGTAAGGAGCTTCCCCCGGGTTGGGCGGTGGGCAGTAACGGCTTGACGACATTGGATCCCCTCAGCCTCTTGGATGACCTGCTCCACCAACGCGGGGGCGGTCTCCTCCCCTTGGGCGGCGCCGGAGAAACCCTGGGCGGACATAAAGGCTACGGGCTTGCAGTGTTGGTGGACATCATGTGCGCCCTTACTTCAGGGGGGGTGTTCGGTGAAGCGGTCCGGGATTCGGAGCTCACCTCCGCACGGGTCTGTCACTGCTTCATGGCTATCCGCTTAGACATCCTGCGGCCTCCCGAGGAGTTTAAGCGGGACCTGAGCCGTATGCTGCATGATCTGCGTTCCCTGGAACCTGCGGAAGGGGCCGACCGGGTCTATTACCCCGGGCTCAAGGAGCAGGAAGCGGAGGCGTTGAGCAACCGCCGGGGAGTTCCCCTTGAGGAGGGCCTGTGGCAGCACATCAAGACCCTGGCGGAATCTTTAGGCGTGGCAATTCCCTCGGTAACGGGGTAAACCATTTGGTTTACCTGCGTTTTATGCGGTTATGGCAATGTATTATGGGTTTATAACGGTTTTATTGGTTTTCCTATTGCATAAGGAGGTGTAAGGGGCTATACTAAAACCAACCTAATCACGTTGGAGGAAACGTATGAAACCTATGAAGAACCAAGGGGCACGGCTGATCCTGGCCGCGGTCCTGCTCTTGAGCTTTAGTCAGACCCCGCTCTTTTCCGGCGCTCGGAAAGAACCAAGTCCAAGCCCGAGCACGTCCGCGCAACCAGCGCCGGTAAGCATCATGGTCGCTGCCGCAGCGAGCCTGGAGAATGCATTTGTGAAGGAACTCATTCCCCTGTTCCAAAAGAACCACCCTTGGATCACCGTGGAGGGGATCTACGACAGTTCCGGAAGGCTCCAGACCCAGATAGAAGCGGGCTTAGAGGCGGATGTCTTCATGTCCGCGGCGACCCGGCAAATGGATGCCCTGGTGGACAAGCAGTTCGTAACCGCTGCTTCGGTCAAACCCCTCTTGCAGAATAAGCTCGTGCTGATTAAGCCTGTGGGAACCACTACCGCAGTTACGGGTTTCAAGAACATCACCGAGGCCCAGATCATCGCCCTAGGGGACCCGGCTACCACCCCGGCAGGCCAGTACGCCCAAGAAGCCTTCACGAATCTCGGTACCTGGGAGGAAGTTTCAACGAAACTGAGCCTGGGGAGCAATGTTACGGAGGTGCTGAACTGGGTTGGAGAAGGTAGCGCGGAAGTGGGGATCGTGTACGCCACTGACGCCGTTTCCACCCCTAAAGTAACGATCCTCGAGGAACTCCCGGATGGACTCTTGGCCGCCCCGGTGATCTATCCAGTGGGGATGATTGCGGCTTCCGCGCATCCAGAGGAGGCAAAGCTTTTTATTGATTTCTTGGCCTCCCCGGAGGGTATCGGGATTTTCAAAGCCTTTGGGTTTTCCCCGAACCGCTAATGAACCTGGCGCCCCTCCTCATATCCCTAAAAACCGCGTCTGCGGCGATTGGGGTAACGTTTATCC
Organism: Treponema sp.; assembly: GCA_031274565.1. Taxonomy (GTDB): domain Bacteria; phylum Spirochaetota; class Spirochaetia; order Treponematales; family Breznakiellaceae; genus JAIRLU01. The sequence continues at coordinate 2,083 of JAISPY010000250.1, read as the reverse complement.
TGGGGGTACTGGTGGCTCAATTGGTGGCCGGGATCCGGCGGAAGGCATGGAAGATGATTCTGGACGGGATCCTCACCCTGCCCCTGGTGCTTCCCCCCACCGTGGCGGGCTTCTTTCTCTTGTACATCTTTGGGGTGAAAGGTCCTGTGGGACGGTTCTTCCTGGAGTATTTCAGCATCAAAATCGCCTTTTCCTGGGGGGCCACGGTACTTGCGGCAGTGGCCATCTCCTTCCCCCTGATGTACCGGTCGGCCCGGGGTGCCCTGGAGCAGGTAGACCCTACCCTTATCTACGCGGCCCGGACCCTGGGTATGCCTGAATGGAAGATCTTTTTGAAGGTGAGCCTCCCTACGGCCCTGCCCGGGGTTGCCTCTGGGGGGGTATTGGCTTTTGCCCGGGGTTTAGGGGAATTCGGCGCTACCGCCATGATCGCCGGTAATATCGCGGGAAAAACCCGCACCTTGCCCCTGGCAATCTATTCCGCCGTGGCCGCAGGAGACATGGATACGGCATATACCTACGTCCTCATTATTGTCCTGTTTTCCTTTGGGGTAGTGGCCCTGATGAATTACGCTACCCTGCAAAATGAGCGTTCGCCGAATCCGCCGCTTAAACCCGTGCCAGGTCCGGGGCGGCCATGATTCAGGTCTCGATCCGTAAGCGCCTCTCCCGTCAGTTCTGCCTGGAAACCGAGTTTCAGAGCGCGGATCGGTGTCTCGGCATCCTCGGCGCATCGGGCTGCGGGAAGAGTATGACCCTCAAATGTATTGCAGGTATTGAGATTCCCGATGAAGGGTATATTGCCGTTAACGGACGGGTCTTATTTGACTCGGCGCGCAAGATCAACTTGAAACCCCAGGCCCGGCGGGTAGGCTATCTCTTTCAGCACTACGCCCTGTTCCCCCGGATGCGGGTCTTGGAAAATCTCACTGCCGCGCTTTCCCTTCCTAAACAGGAAGCCTTGCAAAAAGCCCGGCCCTGGATCGCTCGGTTTGGGCTTACGGACCTGGAGTACCGGTATCCGGCTCAGCTTTCCGGGGGACAGCAGCAACGGACTGCCCTGGCCCGGATGCTCATCCAGGAACCGGAGCTTATACTCCTAGACGAACCGTTCTCCGCCCTGGATACCCACCTGCGGGAACAGATGCAGCTGCAACTGTTGCAGTTGCTGGAATCCCGGGATGATGTGATCATGGTTACCCACAGCCGGGATGAAGCCTATAGACTCTGTGATGAACTTTTGGTGATGGATACGGGCAGGGTTCTGACCAAGGGCGGGACCAAAGCCTTGTTTCAGGATCCCGGTTCAGTACCAGTAGCCCGCATCACCGGGTGCAAAAACATTTCCCCTATCCGGCGGACCGGAGAACGGGAACTGTACGCTCTGGACTGGGGACTGTCCCTGCGGGTCTCGGTACCGATTGAAGACGCCATTACCCATGTGGGGATTCGAGCCCATGACTTTGAACCCGTATGGGAAGCAGCGGATCCTAAGCCGGGGGCCTACAACCAGATCCGCATGGCGATTACCCAGCGTTCCGAGGAACCCTTTGAACAGGCGCTGCTGTTTACCAATGCAGAGGCGCAAAGTCCTGCAGAACAAGGGGAACTCTGGTGGAAATACAGCAAATACCGGTTTACGGATATACCCCCCCGGCTGGCTATCCCCCCTACCGCGCTGCTGCTCTTGCGAAGCGCATCGACGAGCCAAGCCTGACTGCGGATGATCGTCCAAGGCCCGAAGTGTTCACCGGCCTGTTATGTGCAATACCCCCGGTGTGACCGGACACATCGGTAACACCCTTGTTTAACTCTTTATAGTACCGTTACTTATGAAAAAATATATTGCCGGAGGCAGGTAACACTATCTCCTTACAATATAAGGATTTAATATGCATTTTATACTTAATGGTTTTTTATAAATATGCCATAATTCCTTACGGTGGCTGTTCCCCGGCCAGTCGGCATCGCAGCATCTTTCAATACGATCCGCTCAAAGTGTCTTTGATAAGGCCGTGCAAAAGGCCGGAATTTCCAAAAACGCCTCGATTCACAGCCTGCGCCACTCCTTTGCAACACATCT
>JAISPY010000151.1 GCA_031274565.1 Treponema sp. | reverse complement strand
CCGGTCCATTCGATTTCCTGCTGAAGTTCGGCTATGCGCTTTTCCACGGTCATGATTTCATCGATAGTTTTGGCCTGTCCCAGGTAAGACTGAAACGTCTTGAGCAGTGCTTCTTTTGTCCGCAGCCTGCCTTCAAGATCGTAGAATCTGATGGTGGCGTCTTCCACCCGTTCCGAACGGAACAAAACCTTCCCCATACCGGAAAGCCCGGTTAGAACCCTGTCGTAAGAAGCCGCCGGGACCTTGAGGGTATAATGCCGGGAATGGTCATAAACCGTGTAGTACGCGGCGTAGCCTTTATGCTGTTCCAGCGTTGCCGTAACCGCCTGTCCCGCATCCTCCAGGCTGTTCACCCGGACGCGCAGCTCCGCGTTTCTGATGAGCTTGCGGCTCACTTCCGGCCCGATCCCGCCTCCGCCGTCAAACCCTCCCCCGGCCGTATCGGACGCCACCTGATATTCCGCATTGACGGTCATACTATCCTTCGCGGCGGTGAAACCGCCACTCCCACCCTTCACGGAACAGAACGAAAGAAACCCAATCAACACAAAACCTATCAACAGTATTACTGCCGTTCTTTTTGCCCCTTTCATGTATAACTCCGGTTCTTTTTTTACGTCATTATCTGCTCGTCTATCGGCCTGCCCGCCCGCGATGTCTTTAAGGGCCCGGTCCAGGGCCGATATGAAGGGATCCTCGCCGGCGGTGCGGTAAGCCGGAAGGCTTCCCACTGCACCTTTTGCCGCACCGCGCTGAACGCCTGCTGACTCATGGGGGGCGCTGCTTTTTTTATCAGGCTTAGGATTGCCTCAAAGCACGTTTTTCCATGATACCCCTCCCTATTCTGGTTTATCATGCCTTTTTGACGTTGTCTATCCCTTACCTTGTTGACCGTGGGAAGGCTCCCCATGCTCCATCCAGCTCCTACACCAATATGGCGAAGCCGTACAAACGGAGGGGCTGGATTGGGCCCCTACCGCAGCCAGGAAGGGGGCCTAGGATCCATAGCGCCGGCGACCCGGTTATTGTACTTCTTCCGCGATTCCAGTATTGTGGAAACAGAACACCTAAGGAGGAACCAAGGTCAGCCAGGTAAGACTCGGTATCCACGGATTTTTTTTATATGCTCCTGGCGTAACCGGTTGACCTTGCAAGCGGGAATCAGTATGAAAACTAAAGCGGTACGGCTCTATGGAGTCAAGGACCTGCGGCTTGAAGCATTTGAGCTGCCCGAAATCCGGGATACGGAAATACTCGCCCGGGTTGAGTCCGATTCGATCTGTATGTCCAGTCATAAACTCGCCCTGCAGGGCGAAGCGCACAAGCGGGTCCGCCATGACCTGAGTAAAAACCCGGTTATCATCGGGCATGAATTCTGCGGCACGATCCTGCAGGTGGGGGCCAAATGGAAGGATGCTTTCAAGGCTGGTACGAAGTTTGCCATACAGCCTGCCCTCAATTATCCGGGACCTCCGGAACCGGATGGGACCCCCGGTCCCGGAACCCTCTGGGCTCCGGGCTATTCGTACCCCTATATCGGCGGGGACGCCACCTTCATCATCATTCCGAGCGAGGTGATGGAAATGGGCTGTCTCTTGGACTACCCAGGGGATACCTTTTACCTGGGTTCCTTGGCGGAACCGGTTTCCTGTATCGTGGGGGCTTTCCATGCCCAGTACCACACCCAGGGCGGCTCCTACGTGCATCGCATGGGCATTGTGGAGGGCGGTTCTTTGGTCCTCCTGGCAGGGGCCGGCCCTATGGGACTGGGGGCCATTGATTATGCCATCCACAATCCCCGCAGACCCTCCCGGTTGGTGGTTACGGATATAGACGATGCAAGACTCGCCCGGGCCCAGCAGCTTTTAAGCCCTGAAACCGCGGCCCGCCAGGGGGTGGAACTGATCTACCGTAATACCAACGCCCTGGCGGATCCCCGGGCCAGCCTTATCGCCCTCAACCAGGGCAAGGGTTACGATGATGTGTTTGTCTTTGCCCCGGTACGGCAGGTGATCGAACTGGGGGATGCCCTCTTGGGCACGGACGGCTGCCTCAACTGCTTTGCCGGTCCGACAGACCCCTCCTTTTCTGCAGCCTGTAACTTCTACCATATCCACTACGAAGCCCATCACCTGGTAGGCACCTCCGGGGGGAATACGGAGGACCTAAAAGAGGCCCTGGCGATGATGGCCCAGGGTGTGATCAACCCGGTGTTCATGGTTACCCATATTGGAGGGCTTAACGCGGTTCCCCAGACCACCCTAAGGCTTGACGCCATTCCTGGAGGAAAAAAACTCATATATACCCATAAAAACCTGGAACTCACCGCCATCGCGGATTTTGCGGAAAAAGGCAGAACCGATCCGTTTTATGCACACCTGGCGGAACTCTGCCAGGCGCATCAGGGCCTCTGGAACCAAGCCGCCGAAGCCTATCTGCTGGAACATGCCCCAGCCATAGATCCTTAGGACCCGCACAGCACTACCATGCAGGGCATGGTATGCCTGCACGGGTCCTGAGGTTACGGGGATCGAGGGGGCCTCGAAAAAAGCCCCTTCGAGCTTCCCTGATGCTCCAGCCGCCAGGTAAGGCGGTAGGTCCAGATCAGCGGCAATTCCGGAGAGGCGATAGTAAGGCTGAGCCGGCCCGGTTTTCCCCGGAGCGAAGCATACCAGGAGGTGTCCCAGACCCCTTCCTTCGCTTTCCGGGCGGTATACCCCAGTTTTGCCCGAAACTGTACCACCCCGATACGGTAGCTGAGTTCCCCGGAAAGCGCGGCAGAGCCGCAATCCGCGGAAGCTTCCGGAATCGGAAAGGGAAGGGGGCGTTCCGTCGCTGCGGAGATAACCCTGAGGTTTCCTGAAACTACCAAGCCCAGGGGACCCCAGACCAGACCCGCCAGCGCCTCATAACGGTCCTCTATGGCGGAGATATCCGTGGCATTTCTGACCAGGCCCAGGGAAACCCGGGACAGTTTAAGGGGAAGTATCCCCGCAGCCGCGGGAAACCGGTAATAGAGGGAACTGGAACTCCGCTCAAAAGGTCCTCCCAGTTCCCCCCCGCGGAGAGTGGCGCCAAACCGGAAAAACCGCCCTTTTTTCCCATAATATTCGAGCCGTCCCCCCAGTCTGAACCCTGCTCCAGGAGCGAAGCCGTCACTGCCCACAAAGCGGTTCCCGGCTCCGTCTACCGCCACAGAAACCCGCCAGGGCCGGTTCCCCACGCGGAGACCCAGGTTTCCGTACAGATCTCTGCCGTATGCAGCGGTATTCGAATATGCCCAATCCGAAGCAATCCCCAGAAAGGGACCAGTATAGACCATTCCCAGGGCATAGAGGCGCATGTCCCGTTCCGGCAGGGGAGGGGATCGGGAAAACCATGCTTCCGTGTTCCGAGGAGGCAGGGTTTGTCCGGTATAAAACCCTTCTACCTGGAGCTTCCTTTTCGTATCAAATTGGGCTTCCACGCCCCCCGTGTATGCCAGATAATGGTCATGGGTCATACGGGCTGAGACAAATCCCCGCCCGATCCCCCAGGGAGGACTGCGCAGGTAGAGATAGGTCTCCGGTTCCTTGGTAGAGGAAGGCTCGGTCTTGAGATCACTCATGGAGGGTTTATGGTATTCCACCAGAGGAAGGGCCCTGCTCCAAGGTCTGCGGATCCGAGCGGACAATCCCCAAGTATCCAGGATCCCGTACAGGAGCCGGGAACCGCTGGGGGCATGGTAGAGCCCCCCGGCGATGGCGGCGGTTCCCAGCTCCCATGCTTCCTCAGGGGGAAGCCGCGCCAGGCTGGTACTGATAAGCTGGGTTCTGAGGGAGAGGTCCTGCCAGGGTAGCTGGACCCGTATATCCCCCCGATTGACCAGGGTTCCTTGGGTCTCCCAGGAACCGGTCCACCGTACATCCCAGGAAAAATACCGCGGGGAGGGGGTCTGCGCACCAAGCCCTGCACTGATGAACCCGCAGGCTGCGGCGAATAGGGATCGTATGGTGAACCGCCGGGGCCTTTCAAGAACAAACACGGCATACATAGCTCTTATATGGAGCGATACGGAGCGGCGCTTTTATGGTAGGGAGCCGGTTTCAAGAAAGAACCGCGAAAACTGCGAAAGGACGCGAAAAGGAATGGGGCTTTTCTTCTTTCGCGCCTTCGGCTCACCAGCAGAAGCGGTTGCCCCTCCAGCTTACCGCCTCGATGCTCGGAGCGTATCCTGCGATGGAGGTTTCCTTATCAGGGCCAGGGCACATAACAATTTTTGTCCACGGATTACACGGATTAAGCACGGTGGCCATTCCATAATTCGCGTTAATTCGCGTCATTCACGGACTCTTTTGTTTATATGCACCGGCCCTAGTTTCCGTATGTTGTTTGTTCTGGATATATCAACGGAAAGCAATCGGGGAATAAATGAGTATCACAGGATTACAAATCTTGAAAGAATCAGGTAGGGGCGCCTTGGGCACAAACTTCCTTTCATTACTGTCCGGCTGTTTTACCGTCCCCATCCGCAGACGTGGACTGCGCCGTCCCAAGGCTCCCTCCTGATGCTTGATACTATCCCATGCCGGACCACCCTTCAAGCCTTCGGCCCTTCCATCAAAAAATCGCTTGTCAAAGGGGGCAAGAAGGAAATTACCGATGCGGGATTTGTCTCGTGCGGGAGTGCTAAGGGGAAAGGGTTCAGCGGATATATATTCAACATATACTGTCCCAAGGGGACAAAGATGATGTATGCCGAACCGTTTAGTCGTTATGGAAAGGGCGCTGGACTGGACTGGACTGGCATAGCGAAGCAATCAAATTTCGGGTATGAAGATGAAACGATTATTCAGCGCGGGACTACATTCAAAGTGGTCAAGGTTGAGAAAATAGGCAGTAATATGTTTTTTGACCTTGAAGTTATTTCCCAAATTACCGGAGGGTAAGAATGCATGAAAAAAGACCTCGCTGGGAAAGCGAGATGATGGGGGGGAAACATCCGAATCCGAAGGCGTGTGAAACTTGTTTGTTTAGACCGTCTGAATTTCGAGGAGTTAAACTTGATCGGGCAGATACTGCTAATTGTCAAATGTATGAAGAACCCGATGACAAACCCGATGAAGTATATTTTGGCGGCGCGGATTGCGAATACTACGAGAAGGACGCATGAACAGTACAACCCTGACAGACCTGAAATCAAAAGCCGCTTCCCTCCTCCTGGGCCTGGCCGTAGGTGATGCCCTGGGCGTCCCGGTCGAATTCCGGCCCAGGGGCAGCTTCCGGGTAACCGGTATGCAGGGCTACGGAACCCACAACCAGCCGCCCGGAACCTGGTCTGATGATACTTCGCTCACCCTCTGCCTTGCCGATTCGCTTGCCCGCGGCTTCAGCCTGGGTGACCTAGCCCGAAACTTCATCAGATGGCATGATGAGGGCGCTTTTACGGCTCATGGCACCGGGTTCGACATAGGCATAGCAACCTCAAAGGCCATCAGAAGGCTCAAGGCAGGCATCGCCCCGGAAGAAGCCGGATGTACCCAAGTGAACGAAAACGGCAACGGCTCCCTCATGCGGATAGCCCCGCTGGTGTTTTATCTGGCCGACAGGCCGGAAGCGGAACGCTTCAGCATCACCAAAGCAGTCTCATCCATCACCCACGCGCACACCTGGTCGGTGGCGGCCTGTTTCCTATACCTGGAGTATCTGCGAAAACTCCTCGGCGGTATGGACCGAAACACCGCCTATAGGGAACTTCAGGGTGATTTCCCGGAAGGCACCTCCGCTATCGGCGGGAATACGCTCGATAAGTTCTCCCGGATGCTGCGGACAGATATCAGCACGTTGCCGGAATCGGCGGTAAAGAGCGGCGGCTTTGTCGTTGACACCCTCGAAGCCGCCTTCTGGTGCTTCCTGTCCACGGACTCCTACCAGAGCGCGGTACTGAAGGCAGTCAATCTGGGTGACGATACCGACACCACGGCGGCGGTAACCGGCGCCCTAGCCGGGCTTACCTATGGAATAACGGCCATCCCTCCCGTGTGGCTTGAGAGTCTTGCTGGGTATGGAGAGATTCTCCGCCTTTCTGGGGCTATGGCGGAGGCGCTTACCCCATGAAATA
>JAISPY010000143.1 GCA_031274565.1 Treponema sp. | reverse complement strand
CCTAAGGCAGTAATTAGTATCCCCATACCAATTTCAGCTTGCGCCGACCAATGGCATCTGGGGAAATTTTCTTCTGTAGCATTACAGACCTTAAATAGAAATTGCGGTCCCCATGCAACAAGCAAACCAAAGATAATAATAATTATTCCATAAAGCAGTTGTTTTTTCACGATGTCTCCCGGCGCAACATTAATTGCGGCTCCCATACCTGACGATACAGGAGCCGTCAATCAATGGAATTAATTACAGTTACAGCTAAGCGAAGCTTGCCCACGATCTTCCGAAAGCCAAACGGCGCAGCTTTCATCACCACACCATTTGTAATCGTTGCTGGATCTAATGAAATAACAAGCGCCATCTCCCTTGCACCCGTTATCCTGCTTGCAACCAGCGAAAATTAATCCCACTGCCATCATAATTCCAAGAAAAGCAACCGCGAGACTTCTCACCTGCTTCATGGAATGCCTCCTCATGTGGTCTACACCACCTTGATTATTCCCGTCGTATCCAACGGATACGTTCTTTTATCTCCGCCAAGGGCGGTATAAAATACGTCTCTAAGTGCCTCAAGTGGGTCAAAATGACCCGCACTGATGTCGCACTTTTCCAAAGAACAGCCTAAAAGGGAGAATCTTCTTACAGAAATATAAAAAAATTGTCCCTATAGTTCTATATAACATCGACCTATGGGGTTTTGTCAAGCGGTCTATCTCTGTTGTTTAATACAGAATTGATGGATAAGGACAGAATAGAATGGTGATCAGTGGGCAGGACGTAAGAACCCTTCTCGGCAAGCGGATACGATTTTATCGGCAACAACGGCAGTTGTCGCAGGCTACCCTTGCGGAAAGGGCAGATATTTCAATAACTTTTCTCAGCAAGATAGAGCGAGGCCTAAAATTTCCGACATCGGAAACCTTGTCAGGTATTGCCAATGGGCTGGGCGTAAGCCTTAGTGATCTGTTTCAGAAGGCCGAAACGCCCACAAACGATCAAGATATGTTTGAACGGTTTAAAATCGACATTACCAAAAACGTGCTGGAAACCCTTGAGGCGGTGTATAAGGCGTATGAGGAATAGGCGGTGGATACTGGGAACCGGCTCCTCATAGACAGGAACCGGCTCATCGGGGACGGTAAACGCGGCTTTTAGAAAACTCCGCCTATTCGCGGCTCTCTTCACCGGATTATGGCATTCCGTGATCCCGCTCTGTCGGGCTTCTCCTTTTTCGTGAAGGTCCCTGAGGGTGTTTGGAGGCAGGAGCATCACCGGCGGGCAGCTTAGGCTGTTCCACCCCAGTCCCCAGGCTTCCATAACCGGATCGTCTTCCCCACTCGGAAAGACGGGGTTTCTTAATGCTAATCCCGTGGGCCTTATAAAGCAGACGAATCGCCTGATCCAATTCCATCCGGGGCGGGTTCATGGGGAGCACAAAACGCCGGGCCGCCATGAAGGTGTTCTTATACTGGTCCGGCAGATCCGAATCCCACGGGGTACACCCTTCGAGGTAATCCTGGAGTAACGCGGCCAGGGCTTCCCCTGGGGCCGGCTGAAACCCCTCCTGGCTTATGCGCTGCAGCCGCGCCAGATACCGGATACGAAAATCAGCCTGCTGCTTCATCAAATGGGCCGCATGGGGTTGGAGGAAGGCATAGACCCCAAAGGCCAAGAGCTTTTCCACGATCTGCGCCGCCGCGGAAGAATGGATGATCTTAAAGAGTTCCTCCGTGAGCCGGGACGGGGATATGTTCCCCAGCAGGGGAGCTTGCCGCTGGATCTGCCAGCGCAGGCCCAGCGGCAGCGTGAAGCCGGTAGTCGCCGCGTATTTGAGGGCCCGGATCATCCGTACCGGATCATCGCTGAATATGGTCTTCAGCGGAATGATGGGGCGGATCCGTTTCTTGCGGATATCCGGTAGCCCCCCCACATAATCCACTACCAACTGTTTCAGCGGATCGTAGAACAGGGCGTTTAAGGTAAAATCCCGACGGAGCACATCCTCTTCAATGGTCCCAAAGGTATTACTGGTGAGTCCGTCTTTCAGGGAACGAAACGTAGAAACCTCGAAAATCTGATCCCCAAACCGCACATGCACCAACCGAAACCGATGACCGATGATCCGGGCATTACGGAAGAGTTTCTTGATCCGGGTAGGACATGCGGCGCTGACAATATCAAAATCTTTGGGACTTTTACCCAGGATCAAATCCCGAACCGCCCCACCCACAATATAGGTCTCATACCCATTGGCCTGCAGCCGCTCAACAATATACACCGCCTTGGGGTCCAGGGCTGACCAATCAATGCCATGTTCATCCTGGGTATAAACCATTGCTTTTTTAACGGGCTTTCCATCTTTCTCAGCAGAATAACGGATGCGCACGGAAGCCTCTCAATCGTAAGTATAAAACTGTTTCAACGAAACTACGCTCGTAATCATGTCAAGCCGGCGACGAAATGGGTCACACGGCTTGAGGAGCATCGCAATGCCGGATAATCCACCCAAGCAGATTCCCGATAACCTCGTCCCGGTTGGTTTCATGCAGGGTTTCATGCCGGGCATCCGGGTACAGTACAAATTCCAGGTCCTTGATCCCCAGAGACCGGTAGGCGTTTACCAAGGCTGTGGGGCTTTCTCCCATGTCTCCCACTGGATCAGCGCTGCCGCCGAACACATAGATGGGTAAGTCCCGCCGAATCCGCTCCAGGGCCTCGGGTTGGTGAATCTGGCTCAGCAGTACGCTGAGATCCCGATAAAACCCCACGGAACAGAGCATACCGCAGGAAGGGTCCGCTATATAGGCATCCACCGCCGGCTCATCCCGGGACAGCCAGTCAAAGGCAGTCCGGTTCGGCTTAAAGGGCTTATTGAACGGCCCGTCAGCCACCATACGGGCCAGAAACGAACGCTTGCGGACGCTCCCTTTAAGCAGGGCCAGGAGCGCCATAAACGGTGCGCTCATCTTAACCCGTAAGCCGTCTGGCCCACGGGTTCCCGAGAGGATACACCCGGCCAGCAGGTTCCCGTGGTTTTCAAGGTAGTGCTGGACCAGAAAAGAACCCCAGGAATGTCCCAACAGGAACAAAGGGGTCGTGGGATAGCGCTGTTTTATCCGCTGGTTGATGCCCTCAATATCCCCGGTGGTCCGGGTAATGCCGTTCTTATCCGCACAGTGCCCCAAAAGCCCTCCCAGCCCCGGCTCGTTTACCGAAAGGTCCGCGGTCTTACCGTGTCCCCGCAGGTCTGCAGCCCACACCGCAATACCCTCCTGGCAGAGCCGCTGGGCAAGCCCTTCGTACCGCTGGGAATGCTCCGCCATTCCATGGACGATATGTAAAACCCCCCGGGGCGCCGGATTATTCCTGAGGAACCCCTGGGGGATCCACTGTCTGATAAAGAGCTTAGCTCCATCATGGGCAAGGAACCACTCATCGGGACTATTCGGCTTGTCTGAGTTTTCCCCTCGGTTCACTCCTTTCATAGGCTTATTGTACTCCCTATAGGATTGTTCTGGCAATCATGGTATACTGTAAAATACATGGCCATGGGTACACTTTTTACCGCAACCGTGGAAAGTATCAGTGCCGGCGGATCCGGGGCGCTGCATTTCCAGGGGCGTTGTATCTTCGTGGAGGATACGGTTCCCGGAGATACCATCACCGGCCGGATCTTCAGGGAACATACGGGCTGGTCCCAGGGGGAAACAGTGGAAATTCTGGAGCCTTCTCCCGACCGCAGGATCCCGGAGTGCGGGCTTTTCGGGACCTGCGGGGGCTGTTCGCTGCAGCATCTTGCCTATGAAACCCAAGTCACGGAAAAAGCCCGGATCCTGCGGGAGGCGCTGCGCCGCATCGGGGGTTTATTGGATCCGCCGGAACCGAACTGCTATGCCTCGCCTCCGTGGGAGTACCGGAACCGGGTGCAACTGCACTGTATACGGCCCTTTCACCCCGGGGCAGTAGGCTTTAAGCGCCGAAGGGGGGATGCCATCATTCCGCTCGCGGATTGCCCCACAGCGGATCCGGGAATCCGGCGGGTCCTCCGGGAAAAACAGCTCCTGCCCCCGCCGGAACAAGACCGGTTTACCCTGTATTCCCGGTTCAATACCTTGCTCGGTGCGGGAGGCCGGCGGCGAGGATCGGTTTCCCTCTTGAACCGGGAACTGCTCATGGATGCGGGGGTGTTTTTTCAGAGCAATGGGATCATGCTGGAAGTGCTTATCCAAGACCTGATGCGCTGGGCCCACGAAGCGGATCCGTCCCTGCCTATGGCGGATCTGTACTGCGGGGTGGGAACCTTTGCGGCGTTTTTACAAGACCGGTTTCCCCGGATAGACCTGGTGGAACAGAACCCGGCTGCCCTGGCGCTGGCCCGGGAAAATGTCCGGGGAAAGGGGATCCGGTATGCGGCGCTTACCGGTGATCAGTGGATAAAAACCCTTCCCCACCCCCTGATCTACGGCTTTATGGTGGTAGATCCGCCTCGGCAAGGGCTTTCCCCAGGGCTGCTGCAGCGGCTTGCCCAGGGGGGACCGCCCCTCTTGGCCTATGTATCCTGCGATCCCGCTACCTTGGCGCGGGATACCCGGGCATTAATCTCCGGGGGCTATACCCTAAGCGCATTGAACCTCTATGATTTTTATCCGCAGACCAGCCACATCGAAAGCCTGGGGATATTCACCCGGGGGAAAACCATTGATGGAGCATAGCCGATCCTGGGTATGGGGCTGGGTATGCTTCATCGGGAGTACCCTCTCCTTAAGCGCCCAAACCCTCGAAGTTCCCCTCTGGAAACAGGCCTTGGGAGGTTCCGTCATCGGACTTCCTTCGGTCCAGGGAGGCTCGGTGGTGGTAGTCTGCGACGGCGGCAATCTGAAAGCCTATACCCAGAGCGGAAGATTCCTCTGGAATTACTACGCCCGGGGCAGGCTGCGCCCCTTTGTTACCCGATCCCGGGAAGGGGTCAGTTATATCGGTAGGACCACCGGAGTACTCATCGCGGTGAGCCGTACCGGACGGGAACTGTGGCGGGTCAACTTCGGGTATCCCCTGGTAGGACCGATCCTGAACGGCTGGGACGGCCGGATCTTCGCGGCAGCGGAAAAAAAAGTCGCCTGTTATACCGCGGCGGGAACCTTGCTCTGGTATAAAAACCTGGACTATTCCCTGGTCCTCCCTCCCCAGGTAGACGGCCGTGGGGGGATCCTTCTCACCCTTGCCTCAGGGGAAATCCTCAACCTGGATGGGTTCGGAACAACCCGCTCCCTGCTGCTCCCGGAAGTACCCGCCCTGGTACTCCCGCTGGCAGAAACAGCCTTGCCGGACTATACCCCGGGGAAGGGGGCGCTTGCAATCGATCTGCCGCTGCTCATCCTCTTCCCCAACGGTGAGATGCACCTGCACGGTTGGGATTCCCCGGACTTTCCCCGCCTCCCAGACCGGCCGGTAGCCGCGGTAAGCCGGGAAAACCAGGCGGCCCTTACCCTGCGGAATGGGCAGGTGCTGCTCCTTTCCCTGAGTACCGGGGAGATCCGCTGGATCAGAGACAGCAACATCACCCTAATAGACCCGAAAACCGGGGAGTCCGGGGAAATACACATGATCTACGACGAGCGGGGAATCTATATGCTTTCCCAAGCAGGGGCAGCGGGGTTCACCGAAGAAGGCCGGCGGATGTGGTTCATCCAGATCATCGGAGCCTCCGCGATTCCCAATTTCAGTGATGAGGGCATCCTCTATTCCGGGGGAAACGATTGGGTGCTCTATGCGTACCGGCTGGGGAATCGGACCCGCTCCATCCCCCAAACCCGCTACGGTCCGCCTCCAGAGGGCGCCTACGGTCTCGGCTCCCCTCGATCCTCCTCCGCGGTTACCCCCCGGTTGAGTGAGGCCGGTGTACGGTTCAATCTTACCGCCATTGCGGAGGCCCTCAAGCAGGGCCGGGTAGGGGACCGGGAAAAGGAGTTCACCGCCTATCTTATGGCCGTGGCCGGTAGTGTCCGCAGTAACGTTCCCCAATCCCGGGTCCGCCCGCCGGTAGATTTTCGCCAACGGATCGAAGCGGTACGCCTCCTCGCCCTGCTCGGCTCGGTCGAAAGCATACCCTTTCTCGCGGCCCAGTTCTCCCGTGAACCAGAGCCGTGGGTGCAGACTGCCATCGCGCAGGCCATCGGCCGCATCGGTCGGGACCCGGAAGGAATGGCCCTCCATGCCTTTACCCAGGCGCTGCTTCCCCCGGCTCAGAGTACCGATGAACAGACCCTCCTCGCCATTGCTTCCGCAGTGGGCTCCCTCTGCCGGTTTTCCGGTCCCCCGTTAAGTCAAATCGGGATTCCCCTGCTTATCACCCTAGCAGGCTATGAAAAGCCCCCTGCGGTACGGAATCAGGCCCTCCAAGAAATGCGATCCTTACGGTAAGCGCGGCGGACAACGCGCCAGGCAGTAACCCCGCAGGGGATTATAGGACACGCTGTTCAGGGCCAGCGTACATAAAAATTTTTGTCCGCGAATTACACGGATTACACGGATTAAGAAGGAATCACGCGCTAAGGAAGTACTGATTTATTCAATCGAGCATAAATCAGTACTTCCTTTAATGTAGTTTTTCGTAGTTTTCCGCAGGAAAACGAGAAAAACCATAGGGCAACGCTGATGATCGTCAAGTTAATCAGCGTTGCCCTAAAACCGGCCAGGCGCAGGATTATTCCTGCGCCTGGTAAGGGATGCCGCTGAACATGCGGGACGGATTTTCAGCGGCAGTGTTAGGTTAAAAAAAGGAGGCATCGGTGGATAAAGAGATCATTCTGGAGATGCAGGATATTTCCAAGCATTTCGGCGGCGTTCACGCCCTGGACCATGTCAGCCTGATCTTACGACGCGGGGAAGTTCACGCATTGTTAGGAGAAAATGGCGCAGGTAAATCTACGCTTATGAAAATTCTGATCGGCCTGCACCCATGCGATAGCGGAAAAATCCTTCTCCATGGCCACGAGGTCCGGTTTAAGTCTGTTAAGGACGGACAAGATGCAGGCATAAGTATGATTTTTCAAGAATTCAACCAGGTCAAGGTGCTGTCGGTGATGGAAAACATCTACCTCGGCCGGGAACCGAAAACAAAGACCGGTTCGGTGGATTTCAAAAAGATGTACGACCACTCGGTTTCGCTGCTCAAGGAACTCGGTGTAAATCTCGATCCCAAGACGAAAATACGGGATCTGACGGTGGCTAAACATCAACTGGTGGAAATTGTCAAAGCCATATCCTTAAACGCCGAGATCATCATCATGGATGAACCGACCTCGGCCCTCAGTAAAAACGAAATTGAATATCTCCTCTCTATGGTATGCGCGCTCCGGGACCAGGGTAAGTGTATTGTGTTTATTTCTCACAAAATGGAGGAGATCTACCAGGTCTGCGAACAGGTAACGGTGCTGCGGGACGGGAAATTCATCTATACGGGAAAAGTAGCGGATGTTTCGGAAAAAGATCTCATACGCATGATGGTGGACCGGGAAGTAACCGATCTGTTTCCCAAACAGGAGAGTACCCTCGGGGAAGTTCTTTTGGAGGTGAAGGGACTTACGGTGCAAGGTGAATTTGAAGACATCAATTTTTATCTACGCCGGGGGGAGATCCTCGGAGTCGCGGGACTTATGGGCGCAGGGCGTACTGAATTAATGGAAACCATTGTGGGCGCCCGTCAACCGGACCGGGGGGAGATCTACTTCCGGGGGAAAAAGATGGTGAATCGTATCCCTGGGGATGCCATAAACCGGGGCATTACGATGGTCCCGGAGGATAGAAAAAAGAACGGCGTATTTCTCAAGCTGAATATCAAAGACAATGTGCTCATGTCCGCGCTGAAAAAGTGTCTCCACGGCCCGGCATTGCGAAAACGTCTGGAACATAAGTATTTTGACGAATACGCACAAAAACTTGAAATTAAATATGCCGGTCTTTCCCAGACCTGTCAAAATCTATCCGGGGGGAATCAGCAGAAGGTGGCGGTTTCCCGGGTGCTTAACACGGACCCGGATATTATCATCCTCGATGAACCGACCCGCGGGATCGATGTTAAAACCAAGTCCGAGATACACCGCCTCATGTCAACCCTCGCCGGCACGGGGAAGGCGGTGCTGATGGTTTCATCAGAACTCCCGGAGATACTGGGGATGAGCGATCGGATACTGGTGCTCCATGAGGGAGTACAGACGGGGATTCTGGATCGCCAAGAAGCAACTGCCGATAAAATTATGGAACTGGCGGTAAAAACAACCAGGATGGAGGCGTAACCATGATAGCGGTACAAAAACAGCAGACCACGAGGAGCTACCATTTTAATTTCAGACAATTCCTCCGGGATCATGGGATACTCATAGGATTTTTTATCATTGTGGTACTCCTTTCCTTGGCGCGTCCGAATTTTCTCAAGGTATCGAATCTCATCACCGTACTCAGACAGGTATCCTGTATCGGCATCGCGACCATCGGTATCGGCTTCCTCATTATTATGAACTGTATTGATCTGGGACTCGGTTCTACCCTCGCCCTGGTGGGGATCCTGGGGGGGCTTGCGGTTTCCACGGGTACCTATGGCATGGGCCTGCCCACGCCGGTAGGCTTTCTCGTGGGCATCCTCACCGCCTCGGTGGTGGGACTCTTCGCCGGTACCATTATCGCCAAGGCCCGGATTCCCGCGTTTATTGTGACCATGGGCACCATGTCCATAGGCCGGGGCCTGGCGCTGATATTTGCCCACGGTATGCCCGTGGCTAATTTTCCCGATAGTTTCAATTACCTGGGGACCGAATCCCTGGGGCCTATTCCTCTGCCGGTGGTGATCTATGTGCTGGTGATTCTCATTACCTGGTTCATTCTCAACAAGCGTCCCCTGGGGCGCTATATCTATGCGGTGGGGAGCAATGAAGAGGCAGCCTGGGCCGCCGGGATCAATGTGGATAGGGTAAAGATAAAGACCTACCTGATGGAAGGGGTCTTGCTGGGCTTGGCGGGTACGATTTTTGCCGGACGGGTGAAGTCCGCCTCTCCGACCTTTGCATCCGGCTATGAATTGGACGCTATTGCCGGCTGTATTATCGGGGGCGTGAGTTTTTCCGGGGGTATCGGCAATATCAGTGATATGGTTATCGGCGCATTGCTTCTGGGGGTCATCAATAACGGCATGGATCTCCTCGGGGTTGAGGCGTTCTATAAGCAGGTGGTCAAGGGCAGTATTATTATTATTGCGGTGTTGATAGACCGGAAACGTACCGGGCGCGGTTAGGGAGGGGTATCTCCGCCCGATTTGCCGCAAGCAGGGGAGTGCAGGTAGTTCATGGGAACGTATATCATGGCCCTGGATCAGGGAACAACCAGTTCGCGATGTATCATTTTCAACAAGCAGGGAACCATCGTGAGTATGGCCCAGCAGGAATGTACCCAAATATTTCCAAGACCCGGGTGGGTGGAGCAGGATCCGCTTGAAATTTGGTCCAGCCAATCAGGGGTAATGGCCCAGGCGAAGGCGCGGAGCGGCATTGACCACCGGGATATCGCCGCCATCGGTATTACTAATCAGCGGGAAACGACCCTGGTGTGGGATCGCCATACCGGGGCGCCGGTGTATAACGCCATCGTATGGCAGTGCCGCCGGACCGCGGAATATTGCGACCGGCTGAAAGCAAACGGCTTCGACCAAAGGATCAAGGAAAAAACAGGGCTCGTGGTGGATGCGTATTTTTCCGGCCCCAAAATACGCTGGATCCTCGAAGAGGTGGAAGGCGCCCGGGCCAGGGCGGAACAGGGAGATTTGCTATTCGGGAACGTGGATACCTGGCTCCTCTGGAAACTGACCGGCGGCAAAGTTCATGCCACGGACTATACAAACGCTTCCCGGACCATGCTCTTCAATATTCATACCCTCCAATGGGATGCGGAGTTGCTCAAAGAACTCCGTATTCCCCCCGCAATGCTGCCGGAGGTAAAGCCCTCAAGCGGTACCTTCGGCAAGACCTCCCGCGAATTCCTGGGAGGGGAAATACCCATTGCGGGTATTGCGGGGGACCAGCAGGCGGCCCTTTTCGGCCAATGCTGTTTTGAGCCGGGGATGGTAAAAAACACCTACGGAACCGGCTGTTTTATCCTGATGCATACCGGAGCAAAGGCCGTTGCATCCAAGAACGGCCTGCTTACCACCATAGCCTGGGGACTGAACGGTACCGTACAGTATGCCCTGGAAGGTAGCGTCTTTGTGGCAGGTTCGGCGATTCAGTGGCTGCGGGACGGCCTCAAGATACTGGACAGCGCCCCTTTGAGCGAAGCCTACTGTACCAGCGTAAAAGACACCCAAGGGGTATACGTGGTTCCCGCGTTCGTGGGACTCGGCGCTCCTTACTGGGATCCCTATGCCCGGGGTATCATCGTGGGGCTTACCCGTGGGGTAACGAAAGCGCATATTATTCGTGCTACGGTAGAATCCCTGGCGTATCAAAGCGCCGATGTCATCAAGGCTATGGAAGCCGATGCGGGTACCCGCATCAAGGCGGTGCGGGTTGATGGTGGAGCCGCGGCGAATAACTTCCTTATGCAGTACCAGGCGGATATACTCAACACCGAGGTGATCCGTCCTAAGGTTATTGAAACCACCGCCCTGGGGGTCGCCTATCTTGCCGGTCTAGCGGTCGGCTATTACCAGGATCAGCAGGATATTCTCCGCAATGAAGCGGTGGATACCATCTTTAAAGCTACCATGCAGGAAGCGGAGCGTTCGCGGCTCCTGAGCGGCTGGAAAGAAGCGGTGAAACGTTCTTTTGGCTGGGAAACCCCCTAATCCAGTAGTATTACCTAGCCGTTGAAGAAAGTATTTTATATAAATCATAGCAAGTATTTAAGCATCATAGTAGATAGGTTAGTTTTCGATGTGTATTTTTCTTGTATTTTTTTTAATTTTATATTGACTTTTTTTGAATGATTGATTATTTTAACTGAGACATGGCAAGTAAGCAATGTTATAGCAAATTAAGGATAAAGGGGGACTCATGCTGAGCGTAGTGGATAAGTTTTTATTGTATGCTATAGTGC
>JAISPY010000243.1 GCA_031274565.1 Treponema sp. | reverse complement strand
TCCCCACTATCCAGGGGAGCCTCGGCCCCCATATCAGGGCGAGCGCACATAAAATTTTTTGTCCACGAATTACACGGATTAAGCAGGAATCCCGCGCTAAAATCCGTTACATCCGCGTAATCGATGGATTTTTTATCTTTAAAAAAATACCCACTCATTTTTGCGCATTAAGCACGGTGGTCATTCCACAATTCGCGTTAATTCGCGTCATTCGCGGACTCTTTTGTTATATGCGCTCGCCCTGGCTCGTATAACTACGCAGCTTGACACAGGCTTCCCGGTCCCGTTATAATAAACGCTGATTTAAGACTATACCCTATAATTTGAGGTTCTTATGGATGCTACCGGACGTACAGAGAAGATAACGAGTTTGCGTGTCGAGCATATCACCAAAAGGTTCCCCGGTATCCTGGCGAGTAATGATATTTCCATCAGCGTAGGGGAGGGCGAGGCCCTGGCCCTGGTGGGAGAGAACGGTGCGGGAAAGACCACCTTGATGAACATCCTCATGGGACTGTACCAGCCGGATGAGGGCCGTATCCTCATCAACGATGAGGAAGTACGGTTCCATACGCCCAAAGACGCCATTGCCGCGGGACTGGGGATGGTGCATCAACAGTACATGCTGGTTCCGAATATGACCGTACTGGAGAACATTGCCCTGGGGTACCGGCAGGCATGGAATCCCCTTAAACTGACGAGCGGCATGATCCGTTCCCGCATCGAGGAAATTTCCCAACGCTACGGCCTGCCCGTGGATGCGGATGCGTATATCTGGCAGCTTTCTGTGGGAGAACAGCAGCGGGTTGAACTGGTTAAGACCCTGTGCCTGGGCGCGAAATTTCTCATCCTCGATGAACCCACCAGCGCCCTCACCCCCCAGGAGACCGATG
The DNA here is from genome assembly GCA_031274565.1 of Treponema sp. Lineage (GTDB taxonomy): Bacteria > Spirochaetota > Spirochaetia > Treponematales > Breznakiellaceae > JAIRLU01. The sequence continues at coordinate 12,133 of JAISPY010000243.1, read as the reverse complement.
ACCTCATCGCCCTGCTGAAACGCATGACCCGGGAACTCTCCATCATTTTCATCAGCCATAAGCTCCAAGAGGTCAAGAGCCTTTCCACCAAAGTTACGATCCTCCGCCACGGAAAAGTGGTGTTTGAAGGCAACACGGCGGACCATTCGCCTGCGGACATTGCCGCGCTTATGACCGGCCACGAGGTGGAACTTCCCCAGAACAACGATACCCCCTGTACCGGAGAGCCGGTGCTGGAAATCAAGGACCTCTGCGTAAAAAGCGACCGGGGATTCCTTGCCCTGAACCATCTGAATCTCTCTATCCGGGCAGGAGAGATTGTGGGATTGGCAGGGGTTTCCGGTAATGGGCAGAAAGAGCTGGCCGAAGCGATCAACGGCCTGCGGAAAATAGAGTCCGGTACCATCAGCTTCTTTAACGCGGGTCTGGGCAACACCTCATCGGCGTATGTGATCGGGAAGGGCATGGGTTACATCCCGGAGGAACGTTCTATAGAAGGGATTGTCCCCAGTTTCTCCATGAAAGAGAACTTCATCCTCAAGGATGTGGCCCGGGAGCCTTATTCCCGTTGGAGTTTTCTTAAACACAAGGTCATCAATACCACTGCGGAAGCGCTGCGTCAGCAATTCGACATCCGCAGCCCCAGCACCCAAGTGGCCGCAGGCGCGCTCTCCGGCGGGAACATTCAGAAGGTGATCCTTGCCCGGGAGCTGACCCGGAACCCCCGCTTTCTCATCGCGGTCTATCCCATCCGGGGCCTTGACCTGGGTGCGGCGGAGTTCATTCACAAGCAGTTGTTGGCAAAACGCCGGGAAGGGATCGGCATCCTGCTGATTTCTGAAGAACTGGAGGAAATCATGAACCTTTCAGACCGTATCGCGGTGATTTTTAAAGGACAAATACAGAAGATCCTGGACCGTAAGGAAGCGAACCGGCGATACCTGGGGATTCTCATGGCAGGAGTGAAAGATGCCGAAGCAGTTTAAGCTCTGTTACCAAATCGCCATCATCGTGCTGGCGGCCCTAACCGCTATGCTCATGGGCGCGGTGGTGCTCATGGTCATAGGCGCGGATGTCTTGCGGGCCTATACGGTGATCCTCACGGAGCCGCTGAAAAACCTGTCCCTCATAGCGGAAGTCATGCTCAGGGCAATCCCCCTGACCATCATCGCCTTGGGCATTTCCGTGGCCTACAGGAGCGGTATCATCAATATCGGGGCTGAAGGCCAGATGGCGATGGGTATTCTCGCTGCCACTGCCACCGCCTTATTTCTGCCGGACCTTCCGCGGCCGGTGCTGCTTCCCCTGGTCCTGGTGGCCGGCTGCGTAGGCGGGGGACTGTGGGGCTTGGCGCCGGGGGTTCTCAAGGCAAAGCTTGAGGTGAGTGAACTGCTTTCCACGGTGATGTTCAACTATATCGCGGCCCAACTGTATACCTTCTGCATCCGGGGACCCTTGCTCGATCCGGCGGAGCTTACCCAGGGGAGCGGGACCCCCCAGTCCATGCGCTTGACCCGTTCCATATGGCTTGATCGCATCATTGTGGGGACTCGGCTCCACACGGGGGTGTTCATTGTGCTGGTTCTTGCGGTGGCGGTTTTTCTGCTGCTCTGGAAAACCGCTTTCGGCTACAAAATGCGCGCTGCCGGCGCCCAGGATCGGGCGGCCCGGTATGGCGGCATCAACGTCGCCAAGTACATGGTCATCTCCATCGGGATTTCCGGCGCCTTGGCAGGGCTGGCAGGGGCCGTGGAGATTGCAGGGGTGCATCACCGGGCCATTGAAGGGATCACCGGCGGATACGGGTTCAGCGGCATTGTGGTGGCCCTCTTCGGAGGTCTCCACCCCGCAGGCATCATCCCTGCGGCGTTTTTTTTTGGACTCCTCATCGTGGGGGCAGACATGACCCAGCGGATGGTGGGGGTTCCTGCCAACATGGTGCAGGTATTGCAAGGGATCATCATCCTGGTGATTGTGGCTGCCAAGATGATCATCGCCAACCCCTATCTCATGGAGCGCTGTTGGCGCTGGTATCAGAGCATAACCGGTAAAAGGAAGGAGGCCCTGGTATGAGCTTCATCATCAACATCCTCTCCCTGAGCGTACCTTTTTCAGTGGCCCTCTTGATCGCCGCGTTGGGTGAAGTGGTAAACCAGCGGGCAGGTATCTTTAATCTTGGCTGCGAAGGCATCATGGCTATGGGCGCCTTTATCGGAATCTTTGTGCCCTATATGGCAGGTCACGGGGGGGCTACGCCGGGGATATTCAACCTGCTCGGTCTCATCGGGGCCGGTACTGCCGGGGCGCTCTTGGGTTTGTTTTTCGGCGTGGCCGTGGTCAGCTTCCGGGCGCCCCAGGGGATTGCGGGTATCGGCTTACAGATGTTCGGCGTGGGTACCGCCGGTACCTTGTTTCGCCATTTTGTGGGGGGGACCCAGAGCGTACCAGGCATCGGTGCCGCTCCCCTCCCCCTGCTCTCCAAACTGCCGGTTTTGGGACCGATCCTCTTTAGCCACAACATCCTGGTGTACCTGGCGTTTCTCATGGTACCGCTTACCTGGTATGTACTCTTCAGAACCCCCTGGGGCTTGCAGGTTCGTGCGGTGGGTACCTATCCCCGTGCGGCGGATTCCATCGGGATCCCCGTCAACAAGGTGCGCTATGAAGCCTTGGCAGTAGGGGGCGCCATGGCTGGGCTTGCGGGAGCGTACCTCTCCCTGTGTCAAGCGAAGATGTTCAGCGATTCCATGATTGCCGGTCGGGGTTTTATTGCGGTGGCCCTGGTCTACTTTGGCCATTGGAGTCCGGTAAAGATCATGGGAGGAGCGCTCCTCTTTAGCCTTGCCCAGTCGTTCCAGCTTGCGATCCAGGGGCGGGGGATCAACTTTCCGTATGAGTTTGCGGTGATGCTGCCCTACCTCACGGTTATTGTGGTGCTTGCCTTCGCGCGGAAGAACCAGCACATGAGTCCTGCGGCCCTGGGTAAGCCCTTCAACCGGGAGATGCGTATCTAATTTTTTTCTAAGTAAAAGCGGTGTACGTCCTCCTCGTTGGGGCTGCTCAAAAAATGCGGATTTTGAACTACTTCGTCCCTATTCAGCTTGTTTTGGTGAAAAATTGCCAGGGCAACACCGCCGCATTTGACAAAAACTTCCACCGGCGTTTTCAATCCGCAGTGCTTTTTATTGCTGTTTGCCTGGTCAATGCCCCGGTAGAGCGGTTAGGAAAATGGCTTCGCGGTTGCAGTTTTCGGCGCTCCTTTTTTCCTCGCCATTGCAGCGGTAGCAGTACCGGATAAACCTATTGAGACAAAGCCCTCAGCTACCGCAAGACGGAGGAGGGCTTAGGGTATCCACCCATGTTTCCAGCGCGGTTTTAAGTGCTTTCCGGTCAATGGCCCAGTTCCTTTGGAACCGGTTTAAAAGCCAATCCGACAGGGCCATGAAACGGCTGAATACCGCTGTTCCTTCAGGAACAATACCGGGGAGGAGTTCTGTAAAAGCCCTCCGATTGATGATAAGCTCCCAAAAACGGGCGAAGTTCTTTATCCGCTCCAGGTCTCCGACGGAAAGGACCGCGGTTTCCAAGACCTCATAAGGCGGGTCCAGGGCATAGCGCATCCCATGAGGTGCAGTGTGCCGGGTAATAGCCGTTCCAGGGAGGCATTTTAAGATACCTACTTGAATCTCCGCAGGCCGGACAGCCCACAGCCGGTCAAAGCCCTCGGCAAAAGAAGCCATATCTTCCCCAGGGAGCCCTGCAATCAGGTCCGCATGAACCAGGGCCGCGGTCTGCTGCCGCAGGAAGGTCAGGGCCTCCAGTTCCTGCTCAGGATCACTGGGACGGCCCATGAGGGCCGCGATCTTGGGGTTTAAGGTCTGGATGCCGATTTCCAGCCGCAGACTTCCCGGAGGGAACCGGGTCAGGAGCTCCCGCATCTCCGCCGGGAACCGGGAAGGGAGCATCTCAAAGTGGACGGACAGGGGGCCGCATCCGGAACGGCTGAGGTGTTCGAGAAACAGCTCCATAATACCCCGCGCCCGGGGTATATCCACGTTGAAGCTCCGGTCCAGGAATTTAAAGGACCGTGCCCCCCGAGCGAGGAGTGAAGCCAGGTCCGCCAGCGTCCTATCCAGGGGAAAGTAGCGAACGCCCCTGGTTACAGAACTCAGGCAAAACTCACAGCCCCAGGGACAGCCCCGGGAGGTCTCCACATAGGTCAGTTTACGGCGGAGGTCTTCTTCGGTATAGAGCCTATAGCCCGAGGCTATGGCGGCCATATCCACCGGCTCAGGCTCGATGAACTTACCGGCAATTCCCCGCACCGAGGAAAGTCCCGCGATCCGTTCCTTGGTGCAGCCACCGGCTCCAGCGTGGAGCGCTGCCCCGCAGAGTTCCCGGAAAACCTGTTCCCCCTCTCCCCGAACCACCCAATCGGCATGCCTTATCAGAGGCGATGCAGCAGGGAGGTAGGCTGCCTCAGGGCCGCCTAGGATGATAAGCGGTCTGGGGGCAAGGCCCTTGGCCCAGGCGGTATCCAGGGCTTCCAACAGTTCCACCGTTGCCTTGTGGTTCCAGATGGAAACCGAAAGCCCCAGGATCCGCGGGGCTGCGGCCAGGAGGGGACCGGTTTTCTCGGCCAAGGGCTGGCGCAGGGCGAATTCCCGCAGTTCCGCCTGGTCTTCATACTCCCCAAGATTGGCCTTGAGCAACCTAAGGCCCAGAGAAGGATGGATCCACTTGGCGTTGATGGTAGCAAGGAGAATAGGAATCATAGCATTCAGGATACTGTAGCCATAGCCGTATAGCAACCATTGGGGAGCTTGGGAGGAACTATCCCCCTGGTACTTGCCCTAAGCCGCAAAAGAAGCGGTACCGGGCACCGGTTCAGCCCCTCGTTCCCCCGGCTAAGCGCGGTATGCTATGCCCTGAAACCTGCGGCGCCGAACAGGTTCAAGGTACCGGTAGCCCATTCTTCCATAGATTCCTGTACCGCCTGTTCCACATCCTGCCAGGAATCCGCCCGGGGACCGGGAAGATGCCGGTTGGTCGAATTGGTGAAGACAATAGTCCGGCACCCGTGGGCCCGCAACTGAACGATATTAGACGGGGCGTCATCGATGTAGACATGGGCCCCTACCGCGCCCTTATCGTTCATAAAACAGAGGTCCCAATAGGGTATATCATAAGAATCAAGCCAATCCACCGTTTGGGTAATGGAAGTTTTGTGGGAATACTTGAGGAAGAGCCGGTGGGTGATAATGCGGATGCGGATACCCCGGTTAGAGAGCTTACGCAGGACCGCGGGAGCGTCTTCAAGGGGCTTCATATCCCTGAACAGGTTCCGTTGGGTTACGGCGAACCGGTGCAGCCGTTCATAGCCCCCGTATTCGGCAATACCCCATTCCTCAAGCCCGTAACTTACCTCGGCGGTGAGGGCCGCTTCCGGTTTATGCAGCCATTCCGCGGCAATGCCCCGCATCGCGCCGTAAAAATCCCCCACCACCCCGTCGAGATCAACCCCTAAGATGAAACTGCGCTCATCCACTGTCCGTTCCTCGTAATCGCTTGTAGCGTTATTTCACCATAACCAATGCATAGGTTCCATTCCCCAGGCCTATCTTCTCCGCGTGGCTGATCTGGCTCCGCCAATCCGTCGAGGGATGAATATCGGTCAGGTGATCCTGGTGGGTATGTTCCCGTTCCGAGAGGACGCTGGTATGGATCCCCGGGGCGGCGTTCACCGCGTCAATACAGGCCTTATCCAGAGCAACCGGATCGAAACTCGCAAAGATGCCAATGTCCGGCACTACCGCGGCGTCATTTTCCCCGTGGCAGTCACAATAGGGGGAAACCTGGTTCACCACGTTGATGTGGAAATTGGGCCGCCCCGCCAGCACTGCCTTGGCGTATTCCGCCATCTTGCAATTCAGGATCTCCCCGCTGGTTCCGCTGTTATTGGCGATGGCATGGTAATTACAAGCCCCCATGCACCGGCCGCAGCCCACACAGAGAGCTGGATCAATCCGCGCCTGCTTGGTTGCTCCAAACAGAATAGCCTTTTGATTACAGAACTTGCTGCAGACCCGGCAGCCGACGCACACCTGCTGGTCAACTTCCGGTTTGCCCTCGTTGTGCATCATCATCTTCCCTGCCCGGCTGCCGCTTCCCATGCCGATGTTCTTAATCGCCCCCCCAAAGCCGCTCATCTCATGGCCCTTGAAGTGGTTCAGGGAAACCAGGATATCCGCGTCCATGATCGCCCGGCCAAGCAGCGCGGTTTTGCAGTAAACCCCCTCGGGAACCGGGACTTCCAGGTCATCGGTACCCTTGAGCCCGTCGGCGATGATGTTCTGACATCCCGTAGACCACGGGGAGTAGCCATTTTCAAAGGCCGCGTCCAGGTGAACCAGGGCATTGTTGCGCCGCCCCACGTACAAGGTATTGCAGTCCGTAAGAAACGGCATCCCCCCCAGGGCCTTAATCCGATCCGCCACGGTTTTGGCAAAATTAGGCCGCAGGAACGATAAATTCCCCGGCTCACCAAAATGTATTTTAATGGCCACGTATTTCTGATTAAAATCGATCCGTTCGATCCCCGCTTTCACGATGAGCCGTTCCAGCTTGACGAGCAGACTCTCCCCTATTTTACAGCGCATGTCCGTAAAGTAAACCGACGATGTACCCATTCTCATACCCTCTCTCTGGTTCGTAGTGTGTTTTCAAAAGCAATTGCTTAACCTTGATTGCATTGGGTTGCACAAGCATTACGGTACGGAGATTAAAATACCCTGTCAATAGGTTCGATCCAGGGCCCAGGGCGAGCGCACATAACAATTTTTGTCCACGAATTACACGAATTACACGGATTAAGCAGTGGAATCACGCTCATTTTTGCGCATTAAGCACGGTGGTCATTCCCTAATTCGCGTTAATTCGCGTCATTCGCGGACTCTTTTGTTTATGTGCGCTCGCCCTGATCCTGGTACTTGAAAAACACCGCGTTTTTGCCCTATAGTTCTAACAAGGGAAACCATGTTTAACAGTATCCGGGGAACCATTACCGAAAAATTGAGCGATAGCCTGTGTATCCTAAGTGGTGGTATTGAATGGGATATTGCCGTGCCTGCCACGGACCTCGGTACGTTGCCATCTGCCGGGGAGACCGGGCGGGTCTTTACCTGGCTCTACCATAAGGAAGACCAGATGCGGCTTTTCGGTTTTGCCGATGCTGCCCGACGCATTACCTTCCTGGAACTCCTCAAGGTGGAGGGCATTGGTCCCAAGGGCGCCCTTAAAATCATGGGGGGCATCGGCCAAGAGGAACTGGAACAGGCCCTGGAAACTGAAGATGTAGCAAGGCTCGAGGCGGTGCCTGGGCTGGGAAAGAAAACCGCTCAGAAGATGATCCTCGCCTTGAAGGGGAAGCTTACCCCGGTATCGGTTACCAAGCAGGCAGCATCCCCCCATGGGGAACTGGTGGAGGCCCTGGCAGGGATGGGCTATGATAAGCGGGCGGCCGCGGAAGCCCTTGCCAAGGCAGCATCTAGTTTGAGTCCTGGTATAAGCGGAGCTGAGCAGGAAAAGCAGCTCTTCAAGCAGGCCATCCTGTATTTAAGCGGAATATAGGGTTTCATACAACTTTTTCACTTGAGCTGGGTCAAAAGAGTATATACCAGCAAGATAATAAGGAGCTATTCCATGGAGCAATCCTCGTCAACCGCCGCGCAGGTCATCGTCGCGATCATCCCCATCGTGGGGATCGTGATGGGATCCGTGGTGGTGTTTTTTTATCTCCTATGGAATCATAAGCGGAGGACCCTGTTGATCCAGGCGGGACAATATGCACGGCCTCACTTCGATATCCTTTCGTTTAGTTTACTCGCGGGCTTGCTCCTGAGCTGCGTAGGACTGGGTTTAACCGTTTTTCTCGTAATAGCCTTGGGAGTCAATTTTGGTCTTTTAGGGGGGATCATCCCCTTATCCGTCGGGATTGGCTTATTGGTCTATTATGGGATTAAGCGGAGCGACACAAGTACATGAATAAGGGAGACGATTTTGACGATCAGATGATCGTTACAGAAGTCGTCTCGGGACAGAAAGAATTGTTCCGGCTTCTGGTGAACCGGCATGAAAAGACGGTATACCGTATGGGATTAAGTTTTTTCCATAACATCGAGGATGCTTCAGATTTTACCCAGGAGGTGTTCCTGAAAGTATTCCGCAATCTTGCCACCTTTGAAGGCCGCTGCCGGTTTTCCACTTGGCTGTATACGGTTGCCTATAATACCGCGGTGAACAGCATAGCCCGAAAAAAAGAATACCAGAGCTTGGCGGAAGATGTGGAGAGCCAGGTCCAGGATAGGGATACCCCGGAACAAACCTTGCTCCGCTCGGTGGTGCAAGAAGCGGTAGGGGAAGCGGTGAAGGAGCTTCCCGAACGGTACCGGATCTGCGTGGACCTCTTTTTTTTCTATGATAGGTCATATCAGGAAATCGAGGCCATCACCGGGTATCCGATTAATACGATCAAATCTCATGTATTCCGGGCAAAGAAGTTGCTCCGGGAAAAACTGGCGGATTTTCGGTATGTTTAAAATACCGATGCCCCAGGACATCCGATTGCTGGGGAGTGACGAAAAGCGCAAGACGAAAAGAAAAAAGGAGCGTACCATGAACTGCCCTATGGAGGAAAAAATGGTGGATAAACTGTATGCAACCCTAGGAGAAGGCCCCCTTCCCCTTATATACCGACTGCACCTGCGGATACATCGCTTGTATTGCCGGCGCTGTGATGCAGCCTGTAAGCAACTGGAAGCGGTTCAGAAACTCCTGGAGACCGATTTTTTCCCGGAGACTCCGGAATTGGAGGATCGCATCATGGAACGGATCTACCGGGAAGCAGGCGAATTGGCATATAGTGATGCGGATACCGTGGCGGGAGTTTCCTTTCGGGGCTGGGTGATAGGCGGCCTTATTATCCTCGTTTCCCTGCCCGCGTCTTTTTTCGGCATGGATGCGGTACCCCTGAGCGCCTCCTCGGGTTCGTCCTTGTTGCTCCCCCTGGGACTTACCATTGGGGGCATCGTAACGAGCTACGGCGCCCTTTTCATCGGCAGTCATCTCAAGGAACTTTCCGCATGGTTCGGCCTTCGTTAAGCGGTTACGGTACGGTAGACGGCAGGGCTACCACCATCGGTTAATTGCACAGCCTTTAAAACTAGGGTATACTCTATAAAACGGATCGAGGTGAGCATGGTGGTATGGATTCCTAGAAAAAAAAATTGCTTGTTCCTTTTTTTTCTCTTGTTTAATTGTTTTCTCCGGGGCGTTCTGTTTCTGGCTGCTCAGGAAATTGTTACCGCAGAACGGTACCTGCAAATGGTAGCCGAACGATACGGCGGCATCAGAGATTATGAGGCAAAGATCACCATCCGCTCCGGAGGTACCGATATGATGGGGACCGTAAGCCATCTGGTTCCTTCGTTTTTGCGGATAGACTTTACCAAGCCGGTAGAACAGGTTATCCTCTTTAACGGGGAATTGCTGACGATTTATCTGCCCCAATACCATGCGGTGTTGAATCAGTCCATCACGGCAAACGCTCGCAGTTCTGGGGCTGCGTTAGCAAGCGCCCAGGGCCTCCTCCTGTTACGGCGCAATTACATTCCTGTCTTCACTACCGGGCCGGATCCGCAACCCCTGGATACGGGCTCCCACGAACAGGTGGTCCAATTACGGCTCACCAGACGTTCGGTTTCCGAGGGGTTTAGAGAGATCCTGCTCAGCATTAACCCACAGACCAAGCTGATACGGCGCATTGTAGGGACCACCATTGCAGACGGCCAGGTACGCTTTGATTTCTCGGATATTAAGGTTAATCAGGGCATTCCTGAACAGCGGTTTATCTATGATTCGCCGGCATCGGCAAATATGTTTAACAATTTTCTGTTTCAAGATACCGAGTAAACGAGGTTCTAGGTGATCGAGCATAGAGGGTGAGGAGGAATGCAGTGGAATCCCTAGGTCATAAATTAAAATCCGCCCGTGAAAGTAAAGGTTATACCTATGATAAGGTAAGTGATGATATACATATCGCGACTCGGTATCTGAAAGCCCTGGAAACGGAAGAATTTTCCGGGTTTCCAGGAGAGCTGTACCTCCTCGGATTTCTAAAAAATTACGGTGAATATTTGGGACTCGATGCCCAGGAACTGATTGCCCTGTACAAGGCCATGAGAATTCAGGAGGAGCCGGTTCCGGTGGAGCAGCTTTTAAAGCATTCGCCCCAGATTTCTCCCCGACTCATTTGGGGGGCGCTTATCTGCATCGTTATGCTGGCGCTTATAGGAGGTGGGGTTTACTTTTTTCTTAGTCGTCTCCGGTCCAAGCCCCCTACCCCGGTAGCGGTCCGGGAACCTGCGGAATATGTACTCAATACAGGGTTCTTGGAACGGCGTTTTTACCTGGGAGACCAGATCACTATCACCTATGCGGAGGAGCAGTACCCCTTGGAACTCGCCAATTTGGGAGATGCCATTACCATTAGTACCCCTTACGGCCCGGTTATCCTGGATTTGAGCCAGGAAGTGGAACTGGATCTCAATAGTGATGGGATGGAGGAGTTACGGATCATCGCGGTGGATTTTGACAAGAACAAGCGTGATGCGGGCGCACAACTGCGCTTTGAATTGGAGAGTACCCTGCCGCTGCTTCAAGAAGCCGCCGCTGAGGATGCAAACGCCGGTGGAAGCTCAGGGGCTCCCTTAGGGATTACCAGTTCGAGTGCCACAGGGCTTGCCAATGCAACCCCCGTATTCTCCTCTCCCAGTGCGTATCCCTTTACGCTGCAAGTCTCGTTTCAGGGTTACTGCATGTTCCGCTGGGAGATTCTCGCAGAACGGGATCGCCGGGACCGGAATGAGCGGTATTTTCAGCGGGCCGATGAGATCAATATCCAGGCGCAGAACGGGATCCGTATGTGGGCATCCAATGCAGCGGTGGTGAAACTCCAGGTTATCGGAGGCGGACGGACCGTACCGCTGGAATTAGGGAGCGCCGGTGAAGTGGTGGTAGCGGATGTCCGCTGGGTACGGGATGATGAGCACCGGTATCGACTGGTTCTGGTGCGGCTTGAATGAGCGCACGGTATTATCTTGATCCCTTTGGGTGTGCAAAAAACCAGGTGGATGCGGAAACCATGATGGGGTTTCTCCAGGAAGCCCGTTGGGTTTCGGCGGATGATCCTGCGGAGGCGGAACTCATCATCATCAATTCCTGCGGTTTCATTGAAAGCGCGAAGCAGGAATCCATCAATGCCGCGCTGGAGTACCGTAAAACCTATCCTGATAAAAAAATAGTCCTCGCCGGCTGCCTGGCCCAGCGATATGCGCAGGAATTGTCCGCTGCCCTGCCTGAGGCGGATCTGATCTTCGGCAACCGGGACCTGGCAAAAATTACCGAAGCCGCAGCAATGGCGCTGGCAGGGGGAGCGCGCCGGACCTTCCTCCCCGAAGCAAGCCCCGGGGTTTCCGTGCCGGGAAAACGGCCGCTCCTTTCCCTCCCTGGTTCGGCGTATGTCAAGATCGCCGAAGGCTGCGATAACCATTGCAGCTTTTGCGCGATCCCCCATATCCGCGGTCCCCTCAAATCAAGACCCCTTTTACAGGTTACCGATGAATGTCGGGAACTCCTGGACCGGGGCATCAAGGAACTCTGCCTCATCGGTCAGGACCTGGCTTCGTATGGAACCGATAGAACCGAAGCAGGCCGCAGCGAACTTCCCGAACTCCTAGAAGCCCTCTCCGGCTTGGAAGGCCGGTTCTGGGTACGACTGCTCTACCTGCACCCGGATCGGTTTCCGCTGCCCCTCCTGGAGCTACTCCGCCGGGATTCCCGGCTGCTCCCGTACTTCGATCTGCCCTTTCAGCACGGGTCTCCCAAGATACTCCGGGCTATGAACCGCCGGGGAACCGTCGAATCCTACCTTGCCTTAATCGAAACCATCAGAACGATCCTCCCGGACGCCACGATCCGGTCCACCTTCTTAACCGGCTTCCCCGGAGAAACCGGACAGGATTTCCAGGTCCTGCTGGATTTTCAGGCGCAGGCTCGGCTCGACTGGGTGGGGTGC
>JAISPY010000037.1 GCA_031274565.1 Treponema sp. | reverse complement strand
GGGTTCTGGGTTTGTTTTTTTTATCAAAAAAATGTATAACAAAAATTTTAAAAAAATAAATTTGTTTACACCCCCCCCCCCCCCCCCCCCCCCCGAAAACTATTTAATTTATTTCGGTTTTTAATTGCCAATTTTTTTACCAATCTATTTGTTTGCTTTTGCTGGATATTTTTCAGGGCAGATAGTTTTCTCACCGCGAGTCAAATTATTATGCGTATTTTTACGTGGCAAAATGGTATTATTCAAATTTATGCCTGGGTTATTGTTGCGATAACGGTTGTGTTTATATCGACTATCGTAACGGTCGTTAAAAAGTATAGCATAACTCGTACCGGTGATTTTATGGAAATAAATGGTTTTTATCCCAGGCTGGATTTATCCAAATTTTGGCACCTGGTTATTTTCTTTATCGTAGTGGGGATTATTATCGGACTTGCGTACACAGGAGCCAATCCGTTTATATATTTTCAATTTTAACCCTAGGATCGCTCTATTTTTTATACCGCCCGTGGACTGATCCTAAAAGTCCTGGTACCGATAAAACCGTAAACGCAGGTCTTGGGCGGTTTGTAAGACATACTCCAAACGCCGCGGGGTGATGCCCCAGTCAGCGGTGTCGGAAATATCATGGGTCGTCAGGGGCAGAATCAGGTCTCCCCCGATAAATTTGAGGGTCCGCAGCATACTCGTAACCAGCGCCTCGAAGTCCTCATCTTTTTTGTAGAGAATATTGTCCAGGGCCTTGGAGGAAATATACCCGCTGCGGATGGTTTCGCTATCATACACCCTGAAGGTAACTCCGTAACCTCGCAAAATCGTAAAGGACTTGGAAAGCTCCTCGTGCATCCAAGACTCCGAAAGCCCGTAGGGGTAGGCAAAGGATCGCAAGGGTATCCCCTCGTTTCTAAATGCGTCAAGTGCGGAAAGGGTCTCCTCGAAAAACACCTCCGGAGTAACCTTCGTCAGATTCAGATGGTGCAGGGTATGATACCCCACATCGTGGCCCCTGTTCAGGGCGGTGGAGCAAAAGGGACACATCGTACCCTGCAGAAAAAACGTAACCTTCGCGCCGTACTTATCAAAAACATCAAAATACCGTTCCCAAGCGTCCTGATAATCATCATCAAAGGCCAAGAGCAGTCCCGCGGCGTCCTCCTGGATATGCCAGAGGAGCTGATCTCGGCGCATACGGCCGGTCAGTTTCTCCTCCACGGAAAAATCCACCAGAAACCGGGAATCATCCAGCCGCCGGGCATGGGATACCTCATACAGCACCTCAAACAGGGCATCCCGGGGATATTCCTCCAGGCCGATAGGATCCAACCCCTCAAGATCCGCCGGGGTAATATCCGACTTAACCAGGATAGCATCCCCTTCCTGGACGATATATTTGGCGATACCCGGTCCCTGTTTAACCCGCTGCACCACTGCTGCAAGGACCGAGGACTCTTCCGGGGCTACCTCTGGTGGGGGAACCGGGCGGGGAACTGCGGTTACGGGAGGGGGTTCAGGTATGAGCGCCCGCTGGGAGCTTGTGCAGGCCGTGAGGAGGCTGAGGATGCACACCGTGAAAAAATAAGCCGTCTTTTTCATTTTTATCGTTACTTCTTTCACTAAAATACTATCGTTACGAGCATATACGAAGCAGGGCACATAACAATTTTTGTCCCCGAATCATCCGGATTAAGCAGGAATCACGCGCTAAAATTCGTTACATCAACGTAATCCGTGGATTTCTTATCGTTACTACCCGCTCATTTTTGCGCATTAAGCACCGTGGCCATTCCATAATTCGCGTTCATTCGCGTCATTCGCGGACTCTTTTGTATATGCGCCGGCCCTGACCCGTTGGCTTACCCCGCGCAAACATGCTACCATGGTTTCCATACCCAGAATAGGGTTATTTGCAAATAAAAATCAAGCGTACAAGGTGGAATGGATATGTATGGGTTAGAACCGGTCTTCGATGCGCTCAAAACAGCCCAAGCCCGCTTGGCCCTGGAAAACCGGCATGCCAAGGATGCGGCCCTCAAGGCGGTGATGAGCGCCATTGATGCCAGCCGAAGCGCCATCAGGAAGGCCAATGAAGCGGATATCGCCAAAGCTCGGAAGGAAGGGATGAAAGAAGCCCTGATCGACCGCCTATCCCTGGATAAGCCCGGAATAGACGCCATCCTCGAAGGAATTGCCACGGTGATCCGGCAGGAAGATCCCATCGGTAGGGTAACAGCCGGCTGGACCTTGCCCAACGGACTCCTGGTAGAGCGGCGGACCGTACCCCTGGGGGTGGCGGCCATTATCTACGAATCCCGACCCAACGTAACGGTTGATGCTTTTAGCCTCGCCTATAAAGCGGGCTGTGCCATCCTGCTCAGGGGTTCTTCCTCGGCGCTGGAATCGAACCGAGTGCTGGTACGGGCGATCCAGCAGGGACTGGAAACCGGCGGAGGCATACCCGAAGCAGTAGCCCTCGCTGATTCAGGCAATCGGGATGAGGTGGATGCCATACTTGGTGCCCGGGGCAAGATAGATCTGGTCATTCCGCGCGGGGGCAAGGAACTCATTCGGCGGGTGGTGAGCCAGGCTCGAATTCCGGTGATTGAGACCGGAGCAGGGAATTGCCATATTTACGTGGAGCCGAGTGCCGACCTGTCCAAGGCGGTGGACATCATCGAAAACGCTAAGACCCAGAAGCCGGGGGCCTGTAATGCGGCGGAGACCCTCCTGGTGCATCGAGACGCCGCAGGCTCCCTCCTGCCGTTGCTGGCCCGGCGGCTTGCGGGGAAGGTGGAACTCCGTTGCGACGAGCCGTCCAAAGCCGCCCTCGGGACGCCGCCTCCGGGTTTGGTCCTCAAAGACGCAACCCAGGAGGACTGGGAAACCGAATTCCTCGATTACATCCTGGCGATTAAAACCGTGGATACCCTTGAGGAAGCTATCGACTGGATCAACCGTTATGGGACGAAACACTCCGAGGCGATCCTCACCAACGATCTCCGCGCTGCGGAGACCTTCAACCGCCGGGTAGATGCGGCATGTGTGTACACCAACGCATCCACCCGGTTCACCGACGGCGGGGTATTTGGTTTTGGCGCGGAACTGGGGATCAGCACTCAGAAGTTCCACGCCCGGGGTCCCATGGGTCTTGAAGCCCTTACCACAATACAGTACCGTATCGCCGGTTCAGGGCACATACGGCTATAAGCTATGATACCCACCCTTATCGCGCATGCCCGCAAGATCCTTATCAAGATCGGCTCCAATACCTTGGCAGACCATGACGGCAGGATCAATACCCGGTTCCTGGAAGAATTCGCAGACCAGACCTCTGCGCTCATCAAGGGGGGGAAGCAGATCGTCATGGTTTCTTCCGGCGCCCAGGTTGCCGGGCTTTCAACCCTGGGAAAGTGGGCCCGCAAACAGGACATCCATTACAAGCAGGCCCTTTGCGCGGTGGGGCAGGTGGAACTCATGGCGGCCTGGGGGAGGGCATTTGCGCCCCACCGCCTGCATATCGCCCAGATCCTCCTCACCCAGGACGACTTCGGTGATTCCATCCGAACCCTGCACATGCGGAACACCCTCTTTACCCTGGTAGACGAAGGGATCATCCCCATCATCAACGAAAATGATACGGTCAGTGTGGAGGAGATCAAGATCGGTGATAACGACACCCTGGCGGCGCAGTCCGCGGTGCTGTGGAGCGCGGACCTCTTGATCCTCTTGAGCGACATCGAGGGGCTGTACAACAGAAACCCCAAGGAATACCCCGCTGCGGAACTGCTGCGGGAGGTCCGGGACATCCCCGCCGTCCGCTCCCAGATCAGCTTGGGGAAGTCCAACAACTTCGGTACCGGCGGCATGGCCACCAAGCTTGATGCGGCGGAGCGGGTCGTGTCCTATGGGATCCCCCTGATCCTTGCCCAGGGTGGACGGCCCCGGGCCTTGGAAGCCCTGGCCGCGGGAACTCAAGACGGCACGGTATTCTTAGCACCCCCCCAGGAAGCGCCGCATCAATAGCCAGTATGCTTATCTACCAGATTCCGCAATGGTTCCCCCCGGATATACCGGCCCAGGTTGTCCAGGGCGATTTCCATGACCAGGGCGCTATACTCCGGGTGCAGTCCTGCATAGTGGCTGGTGAGTATGACCGTATCCAAATCCCAAAGGGGAGAATCCTCAGGGAGCGGCTCGGTTTCGGTTACATCCAAAAGGGCTCCGGCAATGCGTTTGCTGCTCAGGGCCTCGATGAGGGCTGGTTCATCCGTAGTGGCTCCCCGTCCTACGTTGACATAGAGGCTCGTCCGCTTCATGGCCGCCAATGCGGCGGCGTCGATGATATGGCGGGTATCCTCGGTATAGGGGAGGATGTTCACGACCACGTCCGCTGCGGGAAGCAGGGATCCTAAGGCATGGATGGATTCGATCCGCAGGGGTTCCTTTTTTTCCCGTTCCTGAAGCGCTTCCGGAACCGATCTCCGCAGGGCAATGACCTGCATCCCAAAGGCCAGGGCAATCTGGGCGATCCGTTTCCCTATGACGCCATAGCCGAGGATGAGCATGGTTTTTCCGGCGAGCACGGCGGTTTCTTCAGCCCGTACATACCGCCAGTCATGCTGGGTTTGTGCGGCAAAAACCGCTGGAAAACGCCGGTTCCAGGCGAGCAGCAATCCAAAGGTATGCTCCGCTAACTGCTGTGCGTGTATCCCGGAGGCGGAGGTCAGTTGGAACGGCCGCTCCTTTAATGCAGGATAGTACTGCAAGCCGTCCGCGCCGGCGGACCAGAGCTGGACCCACCTCAGATGGGGCATACGGGCAATCAAGTCCCAGGGTACAAAGCCCATGAGGATTTCTACCGTATCAAGCTCCTGTTCCAGTCCGCTCGTATCCGTTCTAATCAGCACATCCCTGCCGTCTCCGGCCTGCTTGAGCTGTGCTTCCATATCCGGCGGCACCCGATCCGCCTGAAGGGTAACCAGGATAGTTCCTTTATATTGATCCATAGGCTTACCATAGGGTATTATTCCCTGCAATGGCAAGAGGATGAGCGTAACCGAATCCAGTGCCGTAAAGTAGGGAGGAAGAGGAGGAAGAGTATGTACGTGTACGGTCATGGACAGATCCGGCTGCGGTTCGCGGAACCCCCGGATGTCCCGCTGATCCTGCAATTCATCAGGGGCTTGGCGGAGTACGAACACCTGCTGGATCAGGTTGAGGCCACTGAAGCAGGGCTTAGGCAGCACCTTTTTGAGGAAAAGAAGGCGGAGGTTATCATCGGTGAATACGCCGGGGTTCCTGCAGGGTTTGTTCTCTTCTTTTACCATTTCTCGACCTTCTTAGGCAAACCAGGTATTTATATAGAAGACCTCTTTGTCAAACCGGAACTGCGTGGCCGGGGACTGGGAAAAACCCTGCTTTCCTTCATGGCGGATTTAGCGGTACAACGGAACTGCGGCCGATTGGAGTGGGCATGCCTTGACTGGAATGAGCCTTCTATCAGGTTTTACCAGCGTCAGGGGGCGCTTCCCCTCACGGATTGGACCCTGTACCGGGTTACGGGGAAGGCCCTCCAGATCCTGCCGGGGGAATCCCGCAAAGCCCATCTCCCCGTATGATGCGGGGCGATTCAGCCGGCGGCGCCGATGGTACTACAGGGCGGTTCTCTATTCAGTCCCCATTGATCGAGAACCGCATCTATTCTACTATAGAGAGTAATGAAAGATTTAGCCCATATCAGGTCTAAAACGGCCTTTATCATTGACATGGACGGGGTTATCTACCACGGGAACCGCTTGTTGCAAGGCGCTGAGGAATTCGTGGAATGGCTCTCCAATAACCATAAGGCCTTTCTCTT
>JAISPY010000023.1 GCA_031274565.1 Treponema sp. | reverse complement strand
AAGTGATGGCAATTCTACGATCTTTCCCGTGGCATAGGCAGGCTTTCTTGCAAAATCAGCGATGGTGGGCAGTCTTTTGTTCCGAGGGAGGCCTCGGTGCGGTGAATTGGCTCACGTTTTTGGGTAACCAAAGTGAAAAAATCGCCACGGCAAGCCAATGCAGAGGCAAAAATTACCCGCTGGTTGCATATTTTATGAGAATTTCTTGTCTACACTTCTCAGTCTCTCTAAAAGTAAAATCGCTGCACGACCGCATAAACCGCTTGACTTTTTTTTTTTTTTTAGCTACTGTATAAGGCATCCGGGCCGCTAGCTCAGTAGGTAGAGCAACGCCCTTTTAAGGCGTGGGTCGATGGTTCGAATCCAGCGCGGCTCAAATCGGAAATCATGGTGCATATCGCTTTTACAGGAGGTGGTACGGGGGGGCATATCTATCCCGGTCTCGCCGTGGCGTCCTATTTACAAAAACAGGGTAATTGCCGTATTTTCTGGATAGGTTCTAATACGGGGATGGATAAGGCGCTGGTGGAAAACGCCGGAATAGCGTTTTTCGGGATTCCTACGGGGAAACTACGGCGGTATGTGAGCCTCCGCAACTGCGCTGATGCGGTTAAAGTGGGAGCGGGGTTCTTCGCCGCCCGATCTATCCTGAAAAAAGAACGGCCTCGTATGCTTTTTTCTAAAGGAGGCTTTGTGAGCGTACCCCCCTGTCTGGCGGCTGCATCCCTGGGACTGCCGGTATGGACCCATGAATCGGATGCAAGTCCCGGTCTTGCCACTGCCATTAACGCCCGATTCTCCAAGGGCATTTTCATTGCCTACCAGGAAACCGCGGCTTTTTTCCCCCCATCCTATCAAGACCGCATCACCCTTTCGGGGAATCCGGTGCGGCCTGCATTCCGCTCGGCGGATCCGGCTGAAGGAAGGGGTTTTCTTAATATTAAGCCAGGAGAGCGGATACTCCTGGTCTTAGGAGGAAGCCAAGGGTCCCGGCAGATAAACGAACTGGTCCGGGAAACCCTGGATGTCCTTACCCGGTGGTATACGGTGGTACACCAGACCGGCCGGCAGGATTGGGATTTGCCGCCCCGGGAGCGGT
Source organism: Treponema sp. (assembly GCA_031274565.1). GTDB lineage: Bacteria > Spirochaetota > Spirochaetia > Treponematales > Breznakiellaceae > JAIRLU01. Next base: position 7,205 of record JAISPY010000023.1, on the reverse strand, counting down.
ACCGGCCCTATCCGTTTTTCCAGGAAGCAATGCCCTCGGTGCTTGCCGCGGCAGAACTGGTCTTGGGCCGCAGCGGGGCCGGAACCCTCTGGGAATGTGCCGCCGCGGGGAAGCCCTTGGTACTTATTCCCCTCAGTGGGTCCGGGACACGGGGGGATCAGGTGGAAAACGCCGGAATTTTTGCTCGAGCAGGGGCAGCGGTGGTACTCGGGGCCAAGCCCTTCCCCCAAGCCAGCGCCGAAGCAGTGGGTTCCACGATTGCCGCCCTGGCGAAGGACGAAGGCCGCAGAAACGCCCTGGCCGCTGCCTCCAAGCGGATCGGCGCACTGGATGCGGTGCGGATCATTGGCGAACGGATCTTACAGGGAGAATCTTAATGGGACATATCGTACCGATTGACATCATCTTTGCTATCTTCGTCCTCTTGTTTGTGGTCCGAGGCGCCCTTAGGGGCTTTCTCGATGAGATCCTTTCCATAGCATCCCTGGTACTTGGTTTCCTGGGGGCGGTTTTTTTCCACAAGAAGGGCGCGGAGCTTATCCGAACCAAGATCCCCCAAGATATACGGTTTCTCCCGGAGATCCTTGCCTTTGGAGGGGTGTTTTGTCTTATTTTTATCGCGGTTAAGGTTCTGGAATTACTGTTGAAAGACACCTTCCGGCAGATTGCCCTGGGCGGGGTGGATCGGGTCCTGGGGATCTTCTTTGGTTTGATTGAAGGCTTGGTCCTGGTAACCCTGGCGCTGTTTCTCCTGCAGGTCCAACCTTTCTTTGACGGGGAATTTCTGTTCAGGGAGAGCAGGTTTGCCGAATTACTCCTGCCGATCATTGCCAACTATTTCCCCAGTACGCTGCCGCAGCTCCCTTCCCTGATACCGGGCGAAAGCTAGGCGGCCATGTTTGGATCTATCTTGGGGCAGCCTGCGGTATGCCAGTTAGCGCAGGATGCCCTTGCGGGTATACTGGCCCCTTCCATGCTGTTTGCCGGTCCTCCGGCCACGGGGAAGGGGACTGCGGCGCTGGAATTGGCCCGGATATTTTCCTGTGAAGACCCCGCGGTTCCGGAGGACTGTACCTGTCAAGCCTGCTCCCGGCATCGGCTGCTTACCCATCCGGACCTGCTGATCCTGGGTCCCCGTTCCTTTTTCGCGGAGATGAGCGCGGCGGCGGCCTGCTGCTTCCGGAAACCGGAAACCGAGGGACGGCTCCTCTTCATCCGATCGGTGCGGAAACTCCTGGCTCGGTTCTCGCCGGTTTTCTGGGAGGAGGATCCCCGGTTTAAGAAACTGAGCGAATCCGTCTTGACCATCGAGGAGGCGCTGGACGAGTTCTTGACCCTCAAGCCCGAAGGGGTCAAAAAAGCCGGGGAGACGATCCTAAAGCAGGCGGTGAAACTCGAATCCGAAGGCATGAGTGAGTTCATTCCCATTGGGCATATCCGGCGGGCCGCGGTTTGGAGCCACCTGGCTCCCACGGGTAAGCGGAAGTTCCTCCTCATCGAACAGGCCGACCGGATGCAGGAAGGCGCCCGGAATTCGCTGCTCAAAATACTGGAGGAGCCGCCGGCCTCGATAAGCATCGTATTAACCAGTTCCCGGGAGAAGGCCCTGCTCCCCACTATCCTGTCCCGGCTGCGGCCCTACCGGTTCAGCCGGCGTTCCGCGGAGGTCGAAGGGGAGGTGATCCGCCGGGTATTCCAGGATACGGCCGATGGCGGGCTGCAAACCTATCTTGAGGCCTTTCTCCCGGTATCCGAGGAGAGCCTGCGGCCTTTAGCCGCGTTTTTTGCCGCGTTCATTGCCCGGGGAACCGTGCTGGCCCTGAAGCGCAGGGGCCGTTCGTTCCCGGACGAACTAGTGGCCCTGGGTACCTACGCTGCCGCCCAAGGGGCCAGCCTGGGTAAGCCGAGCCAGGATACCCAAAGGGTCATTGCCCAGGTGCTTGAAGGGGCAGGAAAATTTGAGATTCGGGGGCTGTTCGGGCAGTTTCTCCAGATGCTGCTCCGGGTGGTTTCTGAAAGTGCCGCATCCTCGGCATACGCCCTGGGGAGTGGGTATGCGGATATATGGCGGAAGTATACTTCCGAGGCGGCCAGCGCGGTGGGCACCTACAATCAAAGCCCGGTGCTCGCCCTGGAACGGCTGAGCGCGGAACTCCGGCAGGCGTTGGTAGCCCGGTGGTCTTAGGGTAGCTGATGAGACAGTTTATTAAGCGGACGTTACTAAAACTCAACAAGCTGACCGGAGATCAGATCCGGGATATCCTGATGTCTGCGGCGGCTGAAATCGAACGGCTTGAGACCGTCCTGGATTCGCTTACCGATGGGATCTTGGTCTGCGACACGGAACATAATCTCATCCTGGCCAATAAGTACGCGGAACGGTTCCTCCCCCTGGGGTGTGATGAACCGGGCAACGCGCCGATTTGGGCCATGGTCCGGGATGAACCAGTGGCGGAATTCTTTGAAACCACCCTGATGAACGGCGACCGGGTGGAGGAGCGGGAATTTGACGTGGAAACCAAGGGAAAACAGCGGCTTTTAAGTTTCAGCGTACTTCCCCTGGTCCAGGATCATCAGGTGTCCGGCTCGCTGATCCACATAGAGGATATTACGGAAAAACGGGGCAAAGAGGCCCGCTTGCGGCGCATGGAAAGCCTGGCGAGTCTTACCACCTTGGCTGCGGGGGTGGCCCATGAGATCAAGAACCCCCTAGGCTCCCTTTCCATCCATATTCAGCTCATTCAAAAAGCTATGGCCGCGAATCAGGAGATCTATTTCAAGGCCCATCCCGAGGAATCTGCGGATCAGGAAGGTCCTCGGGCCTATTTCAATCTTCTGGATACCTATATTGCCGTGGTCAACGAAGAGATCGATAGGCTTAACGGCATTGTGGTGGACTTTCTCTTCGCGGTGCGGCCGATGAATATGGATTTTCGGGAGGGGAACATCAATACCCTCATCACCGAACTCACCGGTTTCGTGGGTTTTGAACTGGAGGACGCCCACATACGCTGCATCTTGGACCTGGCGGAGGAACTTCCCCGCATTGATTTTGATGAGCGGTTTATGAAACAGGCGCTGCTCAATCTCATCAAGAACGCCATTGCCGCCATGCCCAGCGGCGGGGCCTTGCGGGTGTCCACTGAGCCGGGGGACGCGGAAATCATCATCAAGATCTGCGATACAGGCATCGGGATCCCTGAAAAAAACCTTTCAAAAATTTTTGAGCCTTATTTTACCACCAAAGAAACCGGATCCGGCCTGGGGCTGACCTTGGTATTCAAGATCATCCGGGAACATCAGGGGGAGATCACGGTAAAATCAAAAGCCGGAGAAGGAACCTGTTTCAGCATCACCCTTCCCATTCCCCAGAAGGAACGGCGGCTTATCAGCTACGAAGGCGAGGCGGAGGCAATCTATGAAGTTTAAGCTCCTGGTGGTGGACGACGAGAAAAACATCCGGGAAGGGCTGGCGGCATCCCTAAAAATGGACGGCCATGAGGTGGTAACCGCCGCTCAAGGCGATGAGGGCTGGAAGCGCTTCCTCAAGGGGGATATTGACCTGGTGATCACGGATCTCCGGATGGCGGGCTTGAGCGGGGAAGAACTGCTCAAGCGCATCACCGCGGAAAGTCCGGGGATCCCGGTGATCGTGCTTACCGGGCACGGCACGGTGGAGACCGCAGTGGCGGCCATGCGGAATGGGGCCTACGATTTTCTCACCAAACCGGTCAATCTGGACAGGCTCTCCCTCTTGGTCAAACGGGCCATCCAGAACCGGGAACTGTTTCTCAAACATCGGCGCATGGAAGAAGAATTGGAACGGCACAAACAGTTTGAGACCATCATCGGTACCTCAGGCCCCATGCGCCGGGTCTTTGACACCATCAGCCGAGTGGCCCCGGCCAAGGCTTCGGTGCTTATCACCGGCGAATCCGGGGTGGGGAAAGAGCTGGTGGCCGATGCCATTCACGATCTTTCTCCCCGGAAAGGAAAGCCCTTGGTCAAGGTCCACTGCGCTGCCCTGGCGGCGAGTCTCTTGGAGAGTGAACTCTTCGGCCATGAGAAGGGCAGTTTTACCGGAGCGGCGAACCGGAAGCGGGGCCGCTTCGAGCTTGCCCACGAGGGGACCCTGTTTCTTGATGAGATCGGGGAAATCGACCAGAACATCCAGATCAAGCTCCTGCGGGTACTCCAAGAAAAGAAATTCGAGCGGGTCGGCGGCGAGGAGACCATCGAGACCGACGTGCGAATCGTGGCGGCTACCAATAAGGACCTCAAGGTGGAGATCGAGAAGGGGAATTTTCGGGAAGACCTTTACTTCCGGCTCAATGTGGTGAACATCCTGGTTCCGCCCCTGCGGGAACGAAAGGACGATTTACCCCTGCTCATTACGTCGTTTCTCAAGGAGTTTGCCGCGGAGAACAGCAAGGCCGTGGACGGTATTGACGAGAAAGCCCGGGCCGCCCTCTACGCCTATGATTGGCCGGGCAATGTCCGGGAGCTGCGGAACTGTATGGAAAGCGCCGTGGTCATGGCTGAGGGGCCGGTCATCACCGAGGATGACCTTCCTCCGACCCTGCGGACCAAAAGCGAGGAAGGGTGGATCCGCATCCCCCGTGGTACGAGTCTTGCAGAGGCGGAGCAGTTCATCATTCGGGACACCCTTTCGTTTCTCCAGGGTAATAAGAGTAAGACCGCGGAGGTCCTCGGCATTGGCCGCAAGACCCTGCACCGCAAGCTGGCCGGGGAAGAGGGTGTACCCCAAGAGGGTGAAGACTAAGCGCCTGCGATACGATGGGGTACCCTGCGGAGGCATAAGGATACAGGCGCTCAGGTCGTTTTTAAACGGGTGGTTCTCAAGTTTACGGTGCATATAAACGCATAGACTGCATAATTCCTTATGCCTGCCCGCGGCCTTCATAGAGAAAAAACTGAGCGCGCCCCCTTACTTTTTCTATGCGTTTATCCTGGCATATACTCTTCTTTGTCGGTCGACAAAAACCCGGGAGTGGTGTAGAGTAGAACTATTATGCTGGACTACAGTGACTATATCGCGGATTGGCCGGATATGCCGTATCCGAATTTTGTGGGGTGGCTGAATACCCTAGAAGCGCGCTGGCAAGATAAGACCGCCATTTTGTACCGTTCTGGAAAGCAGCGGGAATTTACCACGTGGTCGTTCAAACGGTTTGCCACGGAATGTCGTCGGATAGCCCGGGGCCTTCTGGCGGCGGGTCTGCATAAGGGGGACCGGGTGGCGCTTTGGGCGGAGAATCGGCCCGAATGGATGGCGGTCTGGATGGGCACCGCCATTGCAGGGCTGACGATCGTTCCGATTGATTTCCTCATATCCGAACCGGAATGTCATAATATCCTCACCATAACCAAGTCCCGGGCTTTTTTTTATTCCCTGAGAAAGCGGGAATTCGCCCATTCCCTGGCTTCCAAGGGAATAGCCCTCCCGGTTACGGTGTGTCTGAGCGGGGAAGGGTCCGATGCATACGACGCTTTCGGCGTTCATGCGGAAGGGACGGCCCTTCCCCAGGTGGAGGACCTGGCGGAACAGGATCCGGTATCCATCGTATTCACTTCAGGGACCACGGGATTTGCCAAGGGGGTAACATTGCACCACAAGGGGATCATCGCCAATGCCAGCGCGGCGATTCAATCCCTCCGGGCCTATGAGCGGGATGTGTTCATCAATGTATTGCCCCTGCACCATACCTACCCTACCACCTGTTCCTTTATCGCTCCCCTCTCAGTAGGAGCGGGGGTTATCATCGTGGAAAAACTGGTGGGTAAGGTGGTCGTGGACGATATTCGGGACGGTGGCGGGACCTTCCTCATCGCGGTGCCGCTCCTGTACGACAAGGTGATGACTGCCATTGATCAAGGGTACCAAAAACTTCCCAGTATCCTGCGGATTCCCCTCAATGGCTTGCGGAAGCTCGCCTTAGACCAGGCTAAGCAGGGCAATTACCGTTTTGGGCAGGGGATCTTTCGGTTTATCCGCAAGAAAGCAGGGCTTGCATCGATCCGGATCATGGTCGCCGGGGGAGGGCCCCTGAGTCCCAAGACGGCGGATTTCTTTGATTCCCTGGGTTTTAACATGGTGCATGGGTATGGGATGAGTGAGAACAGTCCCCTCATCAGTGTAAATACCCCCTGGCATAAGAATAACGTATCTGTGGGACTGCCGGTTAAGTACACGGACGTCAAAATCATCAATAAAAACAGTGAAGGGATCGGTGAGATTGCGGTAAAATCCCCTTCTATCATGCTGGGGTACTATAAAAACCCCGACGCCACTGCGGAAATGTTCACTGCCGAGGGGTATCTCAAGACCGGGGACCTGGGGTACCGGGATGCGTTGGGGTTTATCTATATCAACGGCAGGAAGAAGAACCTAATCGTCAGTTCCGGAGGCAAGAACATCTATCCCGAAGAGATCGAAGGGCACTTTGAGGGTTCCCGGGTCATTGCGGAGATTCTCATTCTGGGAAAGAAGGAACAGGAGTTCGGCGGGGAGCAGATCTTTGCGGTGGTGGTCCCCCATAAGGAAGCCCTGGGACAGGACTATCCCGGACAGGATCTGCATGAGGCGTTTCTCAAGGACCTGGTGAAGAAGGAGATTGAACGGGTGAATCGATCCTTGGCGGGGTATAAAAAGATATCGGACTTTATCCTGCGGGAAGAACCCTTTGAGAAGAACGCCCAGCAAAAAATCCGGCGTTTCCTGTATAACCACTATGCACACCCCGGGACGTCGTAACCGTTTTTTTTACGGAGACAAAAAACGCTTGACTAAGCAGCGCGGCAGTGGTATAAAAAAGGAGTCATAGTAGGGCTGTTCCGAAAATCAGCGGAGTGGTAACGATCCAGTATGCCCATTCTCCCTGATTCGGAGTTTTTTCTATGTTCCTGAATGATTATATGGCTGCGGTTGCAATTCCCCCACCCCTCCCAAGGTTTTCAGATTGGAGTATATCATTTTTTTCATACGTTTGTCGTGGAAATGTCCCCTCCCTCTTTAGCGATCGGAGCGTCTGGCTGGCCATTTTTTGGTATGGGTATCTCCTTTGCACAGAAGCATGTACGCCCCTTCAAGTCTGATCCGGACGATGACTGGACGTTACCCCTTTTGGTGGACCCGGTTAAGCGACCGGCCTCTACAGTTCTGTTAAACGCCATTGATTGCTACT
>JAISPY010000020.1 GCA_031274565.1 Treponema sp. | reverse complement strand
TGGATTGGCGCAAATGCAACCGTTATTCCCGGCGTTACAATTGATGACAATGCAATTGTCGCCGCCGGAGCGGTGGTAACAAAAAACGTACCTGCGAATACTGTCGTTGGCGGCGTTCCAGCTAAAATTATAAAGATAATTGATTCGCAAATCAACAACAAAAAATAAAAGGAGTAATCAGTATGATTTACAAAAATTTTCAAAACCTGAAATTGTCCGCCCTTGGCATGGGTGCTATGCGTTTGCCCGTGATTGACGGAAATGACGCGCTGATTGACGAAGCGGCAGTCGCGAAAATGGCTGCGTATGCGCTGCAATGCGGCGTAAACTATTTTGACACTGCATGGGGCTATCACGGCGGCAATTCGGAAATCGTAATGGGGGAAATTTTAAGCCAATATCCTCGCGATAGTTTTTATCTGGCAACAAAATTCCCCGGATATGATCTTGCAAATATGGACAAGGCGGAGGCAATCTTTGAAAAACAGCTTGAAAAATGCCGGGTCGATTTCTTCGATTTCTATATGTTTCACAATGTCTGTGAAATGAATATAGACGCATACCTTGACCTAAAGTATGGCATCTTCGACTGTTTGAAAAAAAAGAAAGAAACGGGGCGCATCCGCCATCTCGGATTTTCCGCGCACGGTAACTGTGATGTGATGAAGCGGTTCCTCGAAGCCTACGGCGAACATATGGAGTTTTGCCAAATTCAGCTTAATTACTTGGACTGGACATTTCAGGACGCACAGGCAAAGATCGCGTTACTGAATGAATATCATATCCCCGTTTGGGTAATGGAACCCCTGCGCGGCGGATCGCTTGCGTCCCTGCCGCCGGAGAACGCCGCGCAACTAAAAGCTCTGCGCCCGGACGAAGCGGTTCCCGCGTGGGCGTTTCGTTTTTTGCAGACGATGCCGGAGGTTACGATGATTCTATCCGGTATGTCAAACATGGAACAGGTGCGGGACAATAGCAGCACTTTCAAGACGGAGAAGCCCCTGAACCGGAAGGAACTCGATCTGTTGCTTGACATCGCGGACGGCATGGTTAAAAAAATCGCTTTGCCCTGTACTGCCTGTCGGTATTGTGTCAGCCATTGCCCGCAAAAGTTGGAAATTCCCAATCTGTTAAAACTCTATAACGAACATTGTTTTACCGTCAACGCTGGAAGATTCGCGTTTATCGCGCCGATGGCGTTAAGCTCAATGCCGGAGGATAAACGCCCCGCCGCCTGTATCGGCTGCAAAAGTTGTGAGGCGGTCTGCCCGCAGAGCATCAAAATTTCACAGGCTCTGGCGGATTTCGCGGCACGGTTGAGTGCGTGATGAGGGAAGTATTGATAAACACCGCTAAGGAAAATGGCTCGGTATAAAAAATATGAGGCGCTATTGAGCGGGGATCGCAAGCGTAATTGATACCGTTTCCGGCTATGAGGATATGGGATTAATCTCCAGAGATGAGCTTTCAATCGCCATCGCTGGAACGTGAATCTCCGGCGATTAGAGTTGAATCTCCGGAGACTAGACTAAAAAATAGGGAAAACAGGGAAGAATTGCCCGGCGGTTTGAGCGTGAGGTCCATAATGTCCAATCCCCGCTTGTCTGGGCGAAGACATGCACTCCATTACTAAGCAACAGGAGGAACACCAGCCAAAACCCTAATCGTTTCATAGCACCCCCTTTTGTTTGAGTACATGAACCCGTTCCAACACGCGGTTAGTTTTGGAACGGGCTTTCGAGAAAACGATCTAAAGCCCGCTTTTTCTGCTACCGCTAAGGTTGCGGTTCCCAAAAGCGTAAGCCTCTGCATCCGTGAGAATACGTCCGCGCATTATACACGCGGCGCGGGATACACCCGCCTTAGGATTTATCCGGTAGGGCGTTCATCTTTGCTTTTAATTCCAGCAGCATGGCATCCGCGGAATTCGTGGAACTCTCCAATTCGGCAAAGCGCTTATCCAAACTGGCATTCGCGGTGTAGTCCTCCAATTCCACCGCAGCCTCAGCTTGGGCTTCCATCTGGTCCACCTTCGCCGCCATACGATCAAAGGCATCAAAGGCGGTTTTGCTGCCGGATATGCTGGACATGGTGCTCTGTATTTTCTGCTGGGCCTCGGCCCGTTTTGCCCGGGCCACGAGCAGGTTCTTCTTGCGCTGGGCTTCTTCGATCTTATTTTGCAGTTCCCGCAGGGATTCCTTGAGTTTTTCTACCGAAGCATGCTGGGCTTCCCATTGCTTTTTATATTCCCCGTAGGCGGTATCATGCTCCTGCTTACGGAGCAGCGCCTCTTTTGCCAAGTCATCCTTCCCGGCCTGGACCGCGAGCATGGCTTTCCGCTCCCAGTCCTGGGAGAGGGCCTGCTGATTCTGGGCTTCCCGCTCGAGCTTCTTTTCGTCCGCTATGGCCAGAGCAACCGCTTTTTTGGATTCGATGAGCTGTTCGCTCATGTCGATCAGCAGTTGATTGAGCATCTTTTCCGGCTTTTCAGCCTTACTGATCATATCATTGACATTCGATGAAACGAGGGTTTTCAGCCTTGAAAAAATTCCCATTGTTCTAACCTCCTCCTGTACCCTATGCTCGATACCGCGAAAGTATCGGATAATGCTGGGTTAAGGCGAGGCTGAATGCATCCAAGGTCGCCCTAAATTCCCCATAATCCATGGTATCATATTCCAAGGTATCAATTAAGATCACCTTATCGTCTTCCAAGGCATAGGCCCCATGGACCACATCACAGGCGTTGAATTCAAGCAGTTTCGTAAACAGCTCAAGCCGATGCTCCTGGGGCGCGTCCATAACCAGGACCCTGAAAATAACCAGCGGATCCGCGTACATGATGGCCACCCCCTCTATACCATGCTCCTCATCATCGAGCAACCACAGATTACCCGCTACTTCCCGATAGGTAACCATAAGATCAATGAGGTACTCTTCTACTTTATTTGCCGCCATAGATCACCCTTATCATCTTGAACCGATCCACCATGCGCTTGGTTTTGGACCGGCTCGTGCAGTTTCCTACGGCTCAAGCCCGCTGAAACCGCATTTTTATATTTTATTAAGGAAGCAGTTACCCAATCTGACCGTTTGAAACTGTTTCCTATCCTAAGAATATCTGCCCTTGCTTATCAATGGCAAGTATTGTTTTACACACCGAGCACCGGAAACGGCCCGAATGTACCGAATGTAAGGAGTTGGCACAAACCGGACAGACAATGCTGCGGGGATACCCCTGCTTCGATTCCTCCGATGAACCGTCGCGGAATACCGCCAGCGATGCATCCAGGGTATTTTTAATCGTAAAAACCTCCGCAAAACCGAGGAGTTGGAACACATCGTATACCTTTGGCTGCAGGTCAAAAAATACCATATTGCCACCCTGAGAGGTTACCAATTTAAGGATACTGGAAAAGGAGCCGATACCGGTGGATGAAACATAGGTGAGTTCCTTGCATTGAAAGATCAGCTTGGTATGACCGGCTTCAATACTGGTTACCATCCGTTTATGAAAATAATCAGCGTTATAGGTGTCAATATACCCCGCGAGGTGTACGATGAGACATCCTTCCAGGGGATCCATACGCTTGATAACCATATCTTCCCGGAGCACCAGGGGTTCATCCTCAGATTCCTGAACCATTTCGTTTTTTGACATGACCGTTCCTTATTACCCCTATCCTCAACGAGCCATCAATTTCCTTTACCTATCATACGCGGTTGTGCATCTTTTGTCGAGAGGGTACCATGAACCATGCTGCTTCATGATATGGTGATCATCCTTTCCCGGCCCCAGGAAGCGGGAAATGTAGGGGCCGTATGCAGGGCCATGAAGAACATGGGCCTTTCCCAGCTTCGTATCGTCTCTGCAGCGCCGCTGGATCCCGAGGTAATCCGCGCCCGGGCGGTGCATGCAGAAGCGGTATGGGAACAGGCCCAATGGTACCGCTCCCTTCCTCAGGCAACAGCGGACTGTTCCCTGGTGGTCGGCGCCACTCGTCGGCGGGGACAGCGGCGGAAGGCCCGTACCTTCAGCCCTGAAGCCCTGGGGGAGTACCTCCGGAATCGTCCGGGGAAAGCCGCCTTGGTTTTCGGTAATGAACGAACCGGTCTTGAGGCCGAGGAACTGGCGGTGTGTAATCTGGCGTCCCATATTCCCGCAGACCCTGCTTTTCCTTCCCTGAACCTTTCCCATGCGGTCAGATCTACGCCTATACCCTGTTCCGAACCTTGGGGCCTGAGACTGCGGTACCCGGGGAACGGGCAGGCCTGGACCAGACCGGGCTTACCCGCTTGGTGCAATCGGTTACTGACTCCTTGGCGTCTCTGGGGTTCTATAAACAGCCCGGACGGGAAGCGCAAGAACAGTTTTTCCGGGATGTGTTTGCCCGGGCAAGCCTCTCCGTGCGGGAAGCGGCCTACCTGGGGGACCTCTTCTCCAAGGCCGCCCGGCTGGGGAGGAACCGCATGCACGACGAACCCTGCAAGCCTGGGTTTGATCCCCCGTGAGCCGTACCGGAGCAATAAGAAATTGCAGATGCGGTATGTTTGGTTTATGCTTATGTATATGGCAGAAAATTTTACCGTATTGGACCTGCTCGATATCAATGTAAAGGAACATAATGCCCTCAACCTCCAGTGCCTGGGAGGACGGAAAGGTTTAGCCCGGAAGATCAGCATTCCCGACCTGAACCGGCCAGGGCTTGCCCTCTCGGGGTTCTATGATTCTTTTGCCTATGAGCGGATTCAGTTATTCGGCCGAGGGGAGGTGGCGTACCTCAAGAAACTTGCCGCCGAAGGAGAGACTGATACCATCAAATACCTGTTCTCCTATCCTATTCCGTGTTGTATTTTTTCTCATCACCTCACGCCGGACCAGAACTTTTTTGAAGCGGCGGAGCAGGCGCACTGCCCGATACTCCAGACCGATCTGAATACCACGGAATTTCATGCTCGGCTCATGCGGGTCCTTTCCGATATCTTCGCCCCCCGGCAAAGTGTGCATGGGGTATTGGTAGAGGTATACGGCTTGGGGATCCTCCTCCTGGGAGACTCAGGGGTGGGAAAAAGCGAGACCGCCTTGGAGCTTATTAAGCATGGACACCGGCTTGTGGCGGATGATGTGGTGGATATGCACTGTGTGAACGGTAACATCCTCATCGGTGCGGGAGCCAATAAGATTGTGGGGCATCACATGGAGATCCGCGGATTGGGCATCATCAACATAACCCATCTCTTTGGGGTGGGGGCCATCCGGGAACGGAAAGAGGTGCAGCTCGTGGTGATGCTGGAAGAATGGGATTCACGAAAAAACTACGACCGGCTTGGTACGGATGACAAGTACATCGAATTTTTGGGGGTGCGTATCCCTAAGCTGGAAATTCCGGTTAAACCGGGCCGTAATATCCCTATCATCGTAGAAACCGCTGCCATGAATGAACGGCTCAAGAAAATGGGTTATAATGCGGCCAAGGAATTCAATCAGAACATTTTGAAATGGATCGAGAGCGATCCTGCCCGTTCGGTCTATTTCGGAACCGAAGATGTTATATGAACCGGCCGCTATACAAACAGTAAGGCACTGTAGTACTATACGGTAAATGAAGCAATCAAAATAGGAATGAGGTGATGGTGGAAAGAACGCTCATCGTATCGAATCGGGCAGGAATTCATGCCCGGCCTGCGGCAATGCTGGTACAGGCCATAAAAGATTTTACCTGTGCTATTTATCTTGAAAAAGACCGGCAACGGATCAAAGGAAAATCCATCATGGGGGTCATTACCCTGGGAGCGGCTTACGGGACCCCCTTAAAGGTTATTACCGACGGAGAGGATGAACAACAGGCGATGGAAGTCATAGTCCAGCTTTTTAAGTCGAAGTTTGAAGAGGAGTAGCTCCTTCATCAGGAGCTGATCCGGTGAAAACGGTCCGTATACACCCAAAATATGCGCTGATTGATGTCCTAGGGTTGATACTCATCTATCTGCTCTTGAGTGTGGGGGCTATCCTGTTTTGGCGGACCGTTTTCCCTGAAATGCTGCAGGGCGGTACGGTCCCGAATATCCTTGACGTCGCGTTATTGTTCACGATCCCTGCGGTGTTACTGGTATTTCTGGCGGCCTCCCTGGTGAGTTTGTTCCGGGAACTGATTACCCGGCAGTTGGGGAGCAGATTCCATATTCAGTTATTGGCCTATTTCATCCTCATGGTTATCTTTGCGGCCCTGCCGCCTACCATCATAACCTGCCTCTCTGCCCTGGAATTGGCACGGTTTTGGAAGACCATCGATCTGGAGACCGCTCTGAGCGCAGCCCAGGAATTCGCCCTGGAAACCTTTTCCCTGCATGCGGAACGATGTGAGCAGTTGATCCAGAGCTATGATTTTGATTCCCTCATGGCCGCGCAACCGCAGGGTACCCTGAGGGAACTCCCGGAGGACCTGGCTACGGCGGGCATGGTAGGGATCCAGGATTTTGCCCTACAAGAGGATGGGACCTGGAAAACCCAGGGTTTCTTGGGGGAAGCGGAGCTGGAACTCATCGGGCCACCGGCCCAGCAGCAGGGCTTTGTACCCCGGGAGATACCTCGGGACACGGATATCCTCCGGTATATGGTGTACCCGCAGAAGCAGACCGCCCGGGTGCTCAGTTACCGGCTGGGAAGGGGATTTGACCAGGCTATCATCGCTATAGAAACCGAAAAAGCCCGATTTGAACTCATCGATTCCCTGCAGATCCGTATACAGCCGCTGCTGCTCTTCTATTTTGGGGTCTTTTTTTTCCCTACCCTGGTGATGACCTTCATCATCGCCATAACCTTAACCAGACGGGTAACCCAGCCTATTGTGGAGCTTACCGAAGCGACCCGGCGGGTAGCGGAAGGGGACTTTTCCATCCATATCCTGGCCCGCCGCAAGGATGAGTTGGGACTGCTGATCCGTTCTTTTAATACCATGGTCAGGGATTTAGAAAAATCCCAAGTCTCCCTGGTCAAGGCGGAAAAAATATCCGTCTGGCAGCGCATGGCCGAACAGCTTGCCCATGAGATAAAGAACCCCCTCACCCCGATAAAGCTTTCCGCGGAACGGGTGCTCCGCTGCTGGCACAACGATCCCCAGCGGCTTGGGGAGATTCTTGAACATGCGATGCTGGCCATCTTGCAGGAGGTGGAAGGACTCTCCACCCTGCTTAGGGAATTCAGGATCCTTTCACGCCCCCTAGAGCCTTCTCAATCTTCGACCCCGTTGCAGGAGGTGGTGGAAGAAATCATTATCCCCTACCGGACCTCCTATCCGGGGATCGGGTTCACCGTTTCCCCGAGTACCCCGCTCACCGGGGATATCCGGGTAAAAATTGACCGCCGCCGCCTGACCCAGGTCCTGACCAATCTTATCAGCAACGGCATCGATGCCATGGACCGCAGGGGGACCCTGGAAATCCGGACGGATCTTGTCAAAAAATGGGAGAGTCAGTATTGTAGAGTAAGCATCATGGATACGGGCAAAGGTATCACCTCAGAGGAAGCGCCGCAGATTTTTACCCCCTATTTTACGACTAAAGAATCAGGAACCGGGCTTGGGCTTCCCATTGTAGAACGTATTGTGCATGATCACGGGGGAAGCATCTGGTTTAATTCAGCGGTAGGCATGGGAACGACCTTTTTTGTAGATATACCGGTGGATGTAGCTGGATCCGCACCGAAGCAGGGGGACCTATGAACCGTATTCTTATCATCGATGATGAACCGGGTATCCGCAGTACCCTTGCTTCCATCCTGGAAGATGAACGCTATCGGGTTTATACTGCGGAGGATGCGGTCCAGGGCTTGGATATTTTGAGCCGAGAATCAATCAGCCTGGTCTTGCTGGATGTACTGCTTCCCCGCATGGGGGGGATGGAAGCCTTGGAAAAGATCCGCAGCCGCTGGCCGGAGACCGAAGTGGCGGTTATTTCAGGTCATGCCAATGTGGATATGGCGGTACGGGCGGTAAAACTGGGGGCCTTTGATTTCCTGGAAAAGCCCCTCTCCCTGGATAGGGTGCTCACCCTCTGCCGGAACGCCCTTAAGGTACAGCAACTGCGGAAAGAAAACCGCGACTTGAAACGAAACGCCGCGCATCAGCAGGATGCAATCATCGGCAAGAGCCGGGAAACCGAACAGCTCCGGGAGCGGATCAACCAAGCCGCAGCCAGTGACGTGCGGGTCCTCATTCGCGGGGAGAACGGTACCGGTAAAGAACTGGTGGCCCGGGCCATTCACAGGGGTTCTTCCCGGTCCGGTAAGGCCTTTGTAGCCCTCAACTGCGCGGCAATTCCCGATAACCTGATTGAAAGCGAACTCTTTGGCCATGAGAAGGGGGCCTTTACCGACGCGGTAGCGATCCGTAAGGGGCGGTTTGAACAGGCCAGCGGGGGGACGTTGTTTCTGGATGAAATCGGCGATATGTCCCTCAGCGCGCAGGCAAAGGTGCTCCGGGTGATTCAGGAACAGCGGATCGAGCGGGTAGGGGGAGAAAAAACCCTGGAGGTGGACGTCCGTATCGTAGCAGCCACGAACAAGGACCTGGAACAGGAATGCGCTGCGGGCCGTTTCAGGCAGGACCTGTTTTTTAGGCTCAATGTGTTGCCGATTTATGTACCCCCCCTTCGGGATCGGCCTGAAGACATACCCCTCTTGCTGTTTCATTTCTTGAAATCCCGGGGAGCTGAACCGGATGAACCCTTTGATCTGGATGCCGGGGCCTTACAGGTGCTTCAATCCTACCCGTGGCCGGGAAATGTCCGGGAACTGCACAATCTCGCGGAACGGATCCTGGTGATGCACACCGGAGGAATCATCCGGGAAGAGACCATTACCGGGCTTTTGCACCAAAACCCCGACGTCTTTTTTTCCGTAGGGGCTGCTCCGAAAAGTCCCGCGGTCCCTGAACCATACGCCGCAGATTTTTCCTCGATCCTGCATTTGAAGTACAATGAAGCGAAAGAATCTTTTGAAAAACAGTATTTAGCGTTTCAGCTTTCCCAAAACAGCGGCGTCATATCCCGCACCGCGGAAGCGATTGGCCTCTATCCAAGCAACCTTCATGCTAAACTGCGAAAATACAACCTTTTTTTTCCGAGGACCGAACGATGAAAGAACTTACCCCACGGCAACAGGAAGTATTAACCTGCATCAGGGAGTACATCCGCAGCCATAGCTATCCGCCGACGATCCGGGATATAGCCGCGCATTTTGCTATCTCAGTTAAAGGTGCCCATGACCATGTGCTCGCCCTCAAAAAAAAGGGCTACTTAAAACAAGAGACCCGACGTTCCAGGACCATGAAAATCATTGATTTCCAAAGTCTTCAAATCCAGAATAGGGACGCCGCAGAGCTGGGCGTTTCTATGGATATGGTGCAGATCCCGGTACTGGGCTTTGCTGCGGCGGGGCGGCCTAGCACGGCTGCGGAAAACCAGGACGGTTCCCTCACCCTGCACCGCTCTTTTTTAGAGAAAATAGAAAAGATAGAAAAAAGGGGGAAAATAGAAAAAAAGGATTATTTCGCCCTATGGGTCCAGGGAAATGCTATGGAAGGAGCGGGCATCATGGATGGGGATATGGCGATTGTGCAAAAACAGGATACGGTGCGGTATGGGGACATCGCGGTGGTTCAAATGGATGATACGGTAACGTTGAAACGGTTCTTGATACAAGAAAGAGAAAAAGGGGGGAAAAGCCGGGGAAACCGGATTCGATTGCAGCCGGAGCATCCACCCTATGCCCGGATCGTTTCAGGGGATCCCCTCGGGGATCAAGACTTCCAGCTCCTGGGGCGGCTGGTTACCATCATCCGTTCCTACTGACGCGCTATGGCTAACGGAAGCTGTTTGCTGTTTCTTGGGCCGGAGATCGGTGAGAAGCAGGAGGCCATCGAGGACATCCGCCGGCGTTTAACCCGCGCTGCCCAGGCCGCGCCGGAAGAGACCTCCTTTTATGCCGGGGAAACCCCGGTGCAGGATATGGTGGCGGTATTGCGGAACCGCTCCTTGTTTGCAGAGGAGCGGCTTATTTGTATTAAAAACGCGGAGGTCCTGAAAAAAAAGGAAGACCTGGAGGGGCTTGCGGCGTATCTGGAATCCCCTCAGGAGCATACCACCCTCATCCTCATATCCGAGGCCACGAGCCTAGCCAAAGCCCTGGAAACCCCGATTCCCGCGAAAAACAAGCGTGTTTTCTGGGAGCTTTTTGAAAACCGGAAGCAGGAATGGGTGGCGTCCTTTTTCAAGCGTCAGGGGTTCACGATCAGTACGGACGGCATCGAGACGATCCTGGAGCTGGTGGAGAATAACACCGACGCGCTCAGGCGGGAATGTTCTCGGCTCACGCTGTTTCTGGGTAAGGAAGGGGTCACCGGTGAGGAAGTGGAAAAATGGCTTTCCCATACCCGGGAAGAGTCCGCCTTTACCCTGTTTTCCCGGATCAGCGCCGGGGATTTTGCCAAGAGTCTCGCATCCCTCCACACGCTTTTGGGGGCCCAGGAATCACCGGTGGCGATCTTGGCAGGTCTTGCCTGGTGTTTCAGGAAACTCCGGGATTACCTGGGCCTCTTGGCATCTGGGGGAGCAGCAAGCGAGCTGGACTTTAAGAAAATAGGGCTTGCCTCTCCCAAGGCCCGTAAGGATTATGAGCGGGCAAGCCGGAGATACGACCTCCTGGGGGTGGATACCTGCCTTTCCCTGATTGGGGAGTATGATATCCTGGTCCGTTCTGGCGGCATGGGTCTTGAAACCCTCTTAATGGATCTGTTTTTGTATAAAATCATGCGTACTGGCAGGCGGTGATGGCCGCTATCGTACTCATCGGCTTAAGCCTTTCCCTGGACGCCTTCGCGGTTTCGGTCAGCGCCGGTATCTCCGTGCAGGGCTTAACCGGTTTCCAGGTGCTTCGGGCATCCTGCTGCTTTGGGCTGTTTCAGTTCATCATGCCCGTAGCCGGGTGGTTTCTGGGACAAACCTTTGCGGTATACATCGAAGCCTACGATCACTGGATAGCGTTCGGGCTTTTGAGTTTCATTGGGGCAAAAATGCTCTGGGAAGCTTTTGGTAAAAAGGCAAAGGATACTGCGGGGAATGCCTCCGGTACGGATATACGCAACCTGGGGACGCTGTTCACCCTGGCCCTGGCCACCAGCATCGACGCCTTGGCAGTGGGCGTTTCTTTCAGCCTCCTCAATCGGGACATCTGGGGAGCCGCGGCGATTATCGGAGGCATTACCCTGGCGGTATGCCTGGCAGGGTTCGAGGGCGGGCGGCGTATCGGCAGGATCTTTGAGCAGTGGGCTCAGGCTGCCGGGGGACTCATCCTCATCGGCTTAGGGTGCAAGATCCTGATAGAGCATCTGGGGGGATCCTAAGTCCGCCGAGGGGCTGTCCCCTGGGAGACGTGTATACATGACCACCACGCTCCGCCATAACCGAGGAGAGGGATGCGTTGGGGCACATCCTTTTTGCTGAACCTCGACGAACCCCCGCATGATCTGCTATGGTAAAGGTATGCACCTTATTATGAATATTCTGAGTGGCGTTACTGGGCTGTACCTGATCCTCATCGCTATCCGGATCATGCTCACCTGGTTCAGCGGGGCCCAGTACGGCAGACCGCTGGAGCTTTTAAGCGGTATCACGGATCCCTACCTGAGATGGTTCCGGCGCTTTTCTTGGCTGCGGGCCGGTTTCCTGGATCTATCCCCTATCCTGGCTATGGCGGTCTTATCGCTGGTACACAACCTGTTTTCCATCCTCGCCCGATATGGGCGTATCCGCCTGGGCATGATCCTCGGGATGGTTCTATCTTCCCTGTGGTCCGCGGTCTCCTTTATCCTGGGATTCTGCATCGTGGTTTTGGTCCTCCGGCTTATCGCCTACCTGACCAACCGGAACATCGTAGGCTCCTTTTGGGGGATCATCCATACCCTATCCCAGCCGATCCTGTACCGTATACATAGAATTCTGTTTCGAGGCAGATTGGTGCATTACCGTACCGGGATCCTCTCCGCCATCGGGGTCTTAGTGGTCCTCATGCTGGGGCTGCAGTTCCTGGTTGCCCTGGGGGTATCCTGGTTGACCGGGCTGCGGATCTAAAACCAGGACATACCAGGGAACAGGGAACATGTTTCTCCGGGAACTTACCATGACCGTGGATCATATTAAAGGGGTCGGTCCGGTTGCTATTCACGCCCTTGCCCAGGGAGGGATATGCAGCGTGGGGGACCTCCTCAGCCGTTATCCGCGAACCTGGGAGGACCGGAGCCGGAATGTTCCCCTCAAGGATTTCAGCGCCTCCCCGGTGTGTACGGTGGTGCGGGTCCTCGCCCATGATTGGGTTAATTTCCGGAGCGGGAAAAAGACCCTCAAGGTGCATGTGGAAGACCCCAGCGCCCGGGGGGTATTGGTCTGTTTTAACCGGCCCTTCATGAAAAACCAGTTGGTGGTGGGTAAGTACTATTGGCTCTGGGGTACCTTCCAGTACCGGTACGGCGAACTCCAGTCTTCAACCTTTGAGGTGGAAGCCGTGCCAGAGGGTGCACTCCTGGAGCCTGCTGCAAACCCGGTTGACCATGCGCAGAGCCGAAACTTTGGACGCATCCTGCCGGTGTATCCTTTGAGTGGGGACCTTACCCAGAGTATGCTTCGGCGCTTTGTGGATCAGGCTCTACGTCAGTATGCAGAGCCGGTGGAAGACGAGCTTCCCCGGTATCTGATGCAACGGAACCAACTCCTCCCTAAATCCCAGGCCATCAGGGCCATACATTTTCCCCATTCCATGGCTGAACTTGCACAGGCCCGCAAGACCCTCATATACGAAGAGCTCTTCTATTTAGAACTGCTGGTGGGTAAACGTTCCCAGGAACGGCGCGTGGTCCAGCGGAATATCCCGAGCGCCCGATCCGTACCGGCCCGCAGTTCCGGGGACCTGGTTCCCTTACAACAGCGCCTCCTGGAGCGGCTCCCCTTCACCGTAACCGCAGGCCAAGCGGAAGTGATGATCGCCATAAACCAGGACATGGACAGCCCCGTTCCCATGGCCCGGCTCCTCCAAGGGGATGTAGGATCCGGGAAGACCCTGGTATCCTTCTTGGCGGTATTGCGGGCGGTGTCATTAGGCGGACAGGCGGCCCTGATGGCCCCTACGGAACTCTTGGCCCGGCAGCATGCGGAAACCGCCGCCCGCCTCCTGGAACCTATCGGGATACGGTCCGCGTTTCTCACCGGAAACCTGAAGGCTTCAGGCCGTTCTCAACTGCTCACGGGTCTTTCCGCAGGGGAGATCGACCTGGTGGTGGGTACCCATGCGCTCTTTTCAAAAGATGTACGGTACAAAAATCTCCGCCTCGTCGTGGTGGACGAACAGCACCGGTTTGGGGTACTGCAGCGGCAGGCTATCATGGCCAAAGGGGAGCATCCGGACCTGCTCATGATGAGCGCCACTCCCATACCGCGGACCCTCGCCCTCACGGTCTTTGGAGACCTGGATGTGTCCATCATCCGAGACCTCCCGCCGGGCAGAAAGCCCGTCAAAACCCACCTGGCCCGGGAATCCAACGAAGGGAAGGTCTATGACTTTGTCCGGCATGAATTGGCTATGGGCAGGCAGGCCTATTTCGTGTATCCCCTCATCGAAGCGGATGGACGGAGGGGACTCAAAGACGCGGAATCCATGGCGGCTCGGCTTGCACAAGAGATTTTTCCCCAGTATTCAGTGGCTTTGATACATTCAAAACGAGATGAAGAAGAAAAACGGCAAACCATGGAGGACTTCCGCCGGGGAGCTATCCGTATTCTGGTGGCTACCAGCGTGGTGGAAGTAGGGGTGGATGTGCCTAATGCAAGCTGCATGGTGATAGAACATGCGGAGCGGTTCGGTCTTTCCGCACTGCATCAGCTCCGGGGTAGGGTTGGCCGGGGTGAAACCCAGTCCTACTGTTTCTTGGTTTATTCCGATTCCCGGCCCGAGGAGGATGACGCTGAACAGCCCGGCGAAGTACTCACCGACGAAGGCAAGACCCGGCTCAAGGTAATGCTGGAAAACGCCGACGGCTTTGCTATCGCGGAAGAAGACCTCAAACTCCGGGGTCCCGGTCACATCACCGGGACCGAGCAATCGGGCTTTCTCCCCCTGGGGATAGCCGATCCAATCCGGGATATTGATGTGCTGGAGCAGGCCCGGACCGATGCCTTTGCGCTACTCGAAGCAGATCCGGATCTGCTGAGGAGCGAACACCAGCAGGTCACCCAGGTCTTGAGCCGGACCGCGCCTTTTTCCGGTATAGCAGGATAGCCACGGCGCAGTACGGCGGACACGAGCGGATGCACGAAGAGATGAAACGGGAGTTGCCGGGGAAAATAAACGGGAACCAGAAAGAGTTTGACCCGTGGCGCAAAGTTTTTAACGGGGTGAGGCCGCATGAGGCGCTGGGGATGAAGACCCCTGTGGAGGTGTATAAAAGTCCCCCCGGAAGGGGGACGGGAAAGAGGTGGAGCCGGAATACTCGGGGAAACTGAAAACACGGATGGTAAACGACCGGGGGTATTTCAATTTCCGGCACGTTCGGATACTGATGGGGAATCCTTTTGCCGACCACTATGTGGGGATCAAAGAGCTGCCAAACAAGACCTCGGAACTATGGTTTAACCAATTTTTTATGGGCTTATTGGACGAAAGTACTGGACAAATAACGCCTTCTAATGCTAGTGTAAAACAAACCTAAAAATGACCGGAGTGTTACCGATGTGTCCGGTCAAAAGTGTTACCGATGTCATCGGGTTGGACCAACCAAAAATATACGAAAAAGCGCCAAGAACCCGCTTGCGCGGGGGGAGCTCCGTGGCGGCGCTAATTGCAAAATATTTACAATAAAAAATACAATTTATATTGTAATGTTTGAACCAAAATAGGCTCTAATCTGTTTTGAACGTTTGAAGTATAAATAACAAACAAACAATAACCCCAATGACGCAAGTATACCTGTTATTAAAAACGCCGGATATGTTGTTTTTAATAATCCAAGCATGGGATTAATTGTTGTAGAAATTAAGGTATTTATATTCGCATTTACCACAATTTCAAAAATGGTAAGCGGATATAAGGCAAACAAATTTATCAATAAATGTATCATGGCAATAATGCAGGACGCAAAGAAAAACAGTTGAAATAAAACCAATTTACGTCTCAATAAAAATACCAGAAACAAAATATTGCAAAATAGCGCCAGAGGCATGGCAATGAAAAATAAATCTTTATTGGCAAAGACATTGAAGAAGAAACCAAAAAGGCCGTTACCGCCAAATGATTGTGTCATCATCAATATCAAGGTAATAATATCGCCTATGGCGTTTAGAACGCTAAAAATGCCGATGAGTAAAAGCACAATGCCCATTTGGGAATACGTCAAAGTATCGTTTTTCATTTTTCCCCCTAAAACCTAAAGCCGATACCTAAATGGGGCGCAATACCCCATGTTCGTATCAATGCCATGTCAAATTTTGTCTGCTCATTTGCATTTGAATTATTTCCGGTTGGCGTTCTTATTGAAAAGCCGATAAAATCAAATGAACCATTTACCCGCGCCAGCATATACCAATTTTCAGTAAAGGCATATTCCGCGCCTATTCCAAGGCCAATTCCACTGTTTATCGCCGTGGTAAAATAATCCGCAATAGTAGAGAAAAACAGTTTACCATGAAATCCTGCCATTATAGGAACCGTAAGGCGTTCAGTTTTGATTACATTAAAAACAACGCCAAAGAATTCGTCCATTCCCAAAAGGAAATCATAATCTTCCCGCGTTGCCGTAGTACCGCCGTTAGGGGCAGTACTATAATTCAATGGAATGAGAAAATCCAAATAGGCTTTAAGGCCGATGGTATCATTAAAATAAATACCGCCGGAAACACCCGCAGAAATGGATGCCGATTTATAAACGGTTTCGGGACCGTTCATTCTGCTGGTTTCATCAAACAGTAATGTACCGCCAAAAACTTCAATATTCCCTTTCAGTTGCGCAAACGAAAGAGACGCTGACAAGAGAAAAATACCCGCAATAAAACACTTCTTCATTGTATTACTCCTCATATATTTTTAGGGACGATCATATCCCAGATTGCCTCAATCGCTTCGTTCATTTTTGCCGGGGACGATTTTTTCTGCAAATACGCTTTCAATAAACCCATTGACGCGCCGGAAAACATCGACATCAACACCGGAAATGGCAAGGGCTTTAATAGTTTTTCGTTTTGGGCGCGGGTGAGCAAATCAGAAATGGGAGACGCGATTTTTTCAATTTCGGCTTTTGTCGCTTCGGTAATGAACGGGGAATTGTCGTATTGCTCGGTGAATTGTATTTCCGTTGGGTGTTCAATCAAATAGCGGATAAGGTTTTGCAAGGATTTTACAAACTGTGTTTTTACCGGAGCGGCCGGGTCTTGCCCTTTGCCGATTGCCTCCGCCATACGTTTGCGGATTTCAAGGTACAGACCGTTAATTAGTTCGTCCTTGTTTTTGAAATAACGGTAAATCGTTCCCACGCCGATATTGGCTTCTTCGGCAATTTGGGACATGGGCGCGGCGTGGAAGCCTTGCCCGGCGATAAGTTTTAGAGCGGCGTTCAA
>JAISPY010000301.1 GCA_031274565.1 Treponema sp. | reverse complement strand
TCCTATTGCGCCACTTGCGACGGCCCCTTCTTCAAAGAGAAGAAGATCTTCGTGGTAGGCGGCGGAGATGCGGCCTGCGATGAGGCCCAGTTCCTTGCTCGGCTCTCTTCTCAGGTGGTGCTCGTCCACCGGCGGGATCGATTCCGTGCCCAGAAAGCCCTGGCTGAACGGGTACTGCGCAATCCCCATATTACGGTGCGCTTCAACACGCGGATTGCGGAGATCCGGGGGGAAACCAAGGTCTCTGCAGTGCTGTTGGAAAGCATATCCACCGGTGAATCTTACGAGGAAGCGGGGGATGCGGTTTTTATCTTCGCCGGAATCGTTCCCCAAATGCCCTTGGTTCCCGATATGCAGAAGAACGAACAAGGCTACATCGTTACGGATCAGACCATGGCCACCTCCATTCCAGGGATATTCTGTGCCGGAGATGTCCGGGCCTCTCCGTTCCGGCAGGTCGTAGTCGCCGCAGGGGAGGGTGCGGTTGCGGCCCACAGCGCTGCGGCCTATATTGACCGGATCCAGGGGGAAGGGTCCCCTTCGTGAAACCTGGTACGGTGTTTTTTTGGTGCTTTTTATGCTTGGGTCTGCATATCGAGGTTTTTTCGCTGGATTTTACCGACCCGGGGAACCATGCGGATGTGTTTTCCCATGCCGCCGCATTGGTGGATCGCCTGTCTGATGAACAGGCCCTGGCCCAAACCTTCATGCTCGGCTGGGTTGGGGCCACCCCCTCACCCCTCATCCTGGATTGGATTCGGGATCGGAACATCGGGGGGATTAAGATTTTCGGCTGGAATACCGAGGATACCACAAAACTCGCGGAAACCGTGGGGGTCCTCCAGCGGGAGGCATTACAGGGGAACTTGCATATCCCCCTGCTGGTTGCCACGGACCAGGAAGGGGGCTGGATCCGGCATGTAAAGGGCGCAACCAGTGAAACCCCGGGCAACATGGCCATTGGCGCATCAGGCAGGCCCATGGATGCGTATTGGGCGGGCTATTACATCGGCCGGGAACTGGCGCTGCTGGGGATCAACATGAATTTTGCCCCCACCGTGGACGTCTATACCAATCGGGATTCGGTTATCATCGGGCCTCGGGCCTTTAGCTCGGATCCGGCGCAGGTTGGCATCCTGGGGACCGCCTTTATGAAGGGGCAGCATGCCGCGGGGATCATCGCCACGGCAAAGCATTATCCCGGACATGGCGATACGAACCTGGATTCTCATGGGGTGCTCCCCCAGATCAGCGCGTCCTTTGAGCAGCTCTGGGAACGGGAACTCATCCCCTACCGGCTCCTTACCAAGGAGGGACTGACCGCGGTCATGAGCGGTCATCTCGCGTTTCCCAACACCCCGGCGGCTTTGACCCCTGCATCCCTTTCTTCCTGGTTTTTACAGGACCTGCTCCGCGGCAAGATAGGGTTCCGGGGTATCATCATCACCGATGATCTGATGATGAACAGTGCGACCATGAGCGCGGGGAGCCTTTCCCAAGCCGCGAAAGAAGCGCTCCTCGCGGGCAACGATATCGTCATGCTTTCCAAGACCCCCCGCTTGTATGACCCGATTTGGACTCGCCTGGTGGATGCCATGAAGCAGGAACCTCAGTTCAGAGACCGAGTCCGGGACGCGGCTCGGCGGGTGATCGCCCTTAAGCTGGAATACTTCCGGGGTGAGCAGGCGGTCCCCTGGATACCGGATCTCACGAAGCTTGCGTCCAACCTGCCGGACCCTGAGGGAACCGCGTTTTTTTTGAATTTAGCCGCCCGGAGCGTTACCTGGGTGAAGGGAGAGGAGGTTCCCCTGAGTCCTGCCCAGGCCGGGAAGGTGCTGTTGGCAGGCCAGTATGAGGATTTTTTCACCATTGGCAAAATGGCCTATCCTGGGGCTTCAGGGTATTGGTACGATCCCGAGGGAGGCACTGACTTGGTGCAGTATGCCCAGGACGCGGATACGATCATCTTTTGCATCTCCAAAGCAGAGGGCCTGCCCTTCCTGCAAAGTTTGCAAGCCCTGCACAAACGGGTGATCGTCCTCTCGGTCTTGAGTCCGGTGTATCTCGATACGGTTCCCTGGGTGGACGGGGCCGTCGCGGTGTACAGTTATGCCCGGGAATCCTTCATTGCGGGATTTTCAGCCCTCCTGGGAAGGATCTCCGCGGAAGGAACCGTCCCGTTTCCCCTGAACAAACCCCGTGAATAGCTACTCCGCTGCCGGGGATATTCCGGGAGTAGTTGAAGGGCCTGAGCCGGTATCGCGGATCGCCGGGTTTCTGCAAGCCCAGGAGCCGTATTGCGTTGCTGCGGCGGCGCGGTTCTTACAGTGGGATCCCCGGCAAGACCAAATCTGGTCATGGTATGCGGAGCATGAAAGGCTTGCTGCGGTGATCATCCTGAGCAAAGGTACGCTGTTTCCGGTTTTTGCCGGAATGCAGGCCATCCCCCTCAGGGATTTCGCTGCTCAGGGTCTGCGAGACCTACCGATTCGCGCTATCCAGGGTATCCGCAGGGATGTGGCGTTACTTGAAGATGCCCTTGCCTGGGGAGGGACCTTCCCCACCGGGGGGAGTGACTACGATTTGATGACCCTGGATCAGGAACCGGTTCCCGTGGAAATCCCCCGCCCCCTCCGCCTCCCTGGGCTTATCCTCCGGTACCCCGATCCCGCAGATACAGAAGCCCTGTTCCACCTGCAAGCCGCATACGAACTGGAAGAAGTGGTCCCCCAAGGAGGAAGCTTCAATCCCGCTGTATGCCGCCTGTCCATAGACCATATCCTGGCCCATGAATACCTGCTGCTTGCCCAATGGAAATCCCAGATCCTCGGGAAGATCAACACCAACGCAGCGTCTTTTTCCCGGTACCAGATTGGGGGGGTGTATGTCCATCCTGAGTACCGGCGCTTAGGGATCGCCTCCGCCATGGCTGCGGCCTTTGTCCAGGACCTCCGTGCGTTTGGAAGAGGGCTGAGCCTCTTTGTGAAGAAAGAAAACCCCGCAGCCCGGGAAGTGTATCAGCGGATCGGCTTTGAGCGGGCAGCGGATTATCGGATAAGCTATTATTAGGTTCCGCTGCTTCCCTGGTTCGTCGATGCCCATTACCCCGGTTATATAGCAATAAGCGATGAGAACCAGGCGCTCCCGGTACGAGGCGAAACCCCTTAGGATCCTATCCCACGGTGCGGTCTTAGGTTCCTTGTATGCGGGCTATGATCTGCTCCGGCGAAAGTCCTTCCTGGTTTGTTCGGGTACCCAGATCCCGCAGGGTGAAGGGACCCCGCTGGATATCCTCGCCGGGAATTACCAGCCACCGGATGCCCTGCTTCTCGGCCCGCATGAACTGTTTCGTGAGTTTTTCCCCTTCAAGAAACACCTCGCAGGGGATCCCCGCTTCCCGGAATTTACCTGCCAGCGCCTGGTAGCGACCTGCGGCTTCTGATTGGATGCAGGCAATGACCACCTGGGCATAAGAAGCCCGGGTATCGAGCCTCCCCAAGACTTCCAGGGCGGCGATAAGCCGGTCAAGACCAATGGATGAACCGACGCCGCTTATCCTTTCTTTGGAATAGACCCCTACCAGATTATCATACCGGCCTCCGGAACACACCGAGCCCATATCAGGCAAGTCCTTCAGAAAGGTCTCGTACACCACCCCGGTATAGTAATCCAGACCGCGGGTAATCGACGGATCCAGCACAAATGAATCGGCAGTACCGGTGTCAACCATGAAACCTCGCAGTTGGGCAAGCCGCTGCACTTCAGGAGCATCCCCGCCCACCGCTTCGGTGAGGCTCGCCAGGGTTTCCTCAAAGCTACCCTGAGTAGCGATAAACCGGAGGACGTCCTCCGACCGAGGACCAAGTAAGTCCGCAAGCAGACGCCGGGTTTCTTCCCTACCGATTTTCACCAGTTTATCCACGATTCTGAGGATTTCCACGGAGTGTTCCAAGACCCCAAGGCGGGAGAGGAACCGATTAAAAAGCCCCCGATGGTTTACCCGGATGCTTACCTCCCCAGCCCCCAAATCAAGCAGGGTATTACGCATGATGAGCAGGATCTCAAAATCCGCGGCAGCGCGGTCGCTGCCCAGGATATCAAAATCGCATTGGGTAAACTCCCGGTACCTACCCCGCTGGGTGTTCTCCCCCCGCCACACCTTGGCGATATGGTACCGCTTAAAGGGCAGGGACAGCTCAGCCCGGTGTTCCGCCACGAAGCGGGCAAAGGGTACGGTGAGATCAAAACGGAGGGCCACGTCCCGTCCTCCCTGATCATTGAAACGGTAGATCTGTTTTTCCGTTTCCCCGCCTCCCTTTCCCAGCAGTATTTCCGCGTATTCCAATGCCGGAGTATCAATAGGCACAAACCCGTAAGATCGAAAACGATGCTCAATCCGTTCAAGCAAATTCCGCCGTGGGATCTCCGCGGGAGGCAGAAAATCCCGAAATCCTTTCAGTATTCTCGGTTCGATAAAAGTAGCCATAGCTCATTGTAGCGGAGAGGCGGAGCCTAGGGGAAGTACCGGAACCAGTTCCATAACCCATAGGCATACTCAAAGAAAAACCCTAGAAGCATTTTCCCGCATGGTATATACTAAATAGCAAATGCTGCGTCATGGTTTCCCCGGTAGTGGTTTTATATGGGCATCTATGCTGATGATTCTCGGGTATGCGGGCTGTTCTAAGGCTGAAACCCGCAACAGTTCCGAGGCGAATCGGAATAGTACGGAGCAAGTCTTGCAAGCGTATCCGACCGATCACCGCAACCCGGTTGATACGGAAGTGAATTTTGAGGGTTTTTTAGCGCGCATCCTGGAGGAAGCGGAGATTCCCGCGGAACTTGCCCGGAATATTCAGGCGACGGCGGCGGAAGGCCCGGCCTTGCTCCTGGACCTGCTGGCTGCCTTAGCGGGAGATCCCTACCTCAGAGTCTTGGTGGATAAAAAACACGCGCTTCCCCTTGGGTATGCGCCGGATGATTTGGTGGAGCTTACCGGCGGTTTTTATCAGGTGAGCCGCCGCGGTCTCCTGCTGCGCCGGTCCGCGGAGACGGCCCTGGAAGAAATGGCTGCCGCAGCCCAAGCCGATGGGGTAATCCTGACCGTATCTTCGGCCTACCGCTCCTATTCCTACCAGGAAACGGTATATGCCCGGAATGTCCGGGAATCGGGGCAGGAAACCGCCGACCGGGAATCTGCACGACCCGGATACAGCCAGCATCAGTTGGGACTGGTGGTGGATTTTGGCTCTATCGACGACTCCTTTGCGGAAACCAGTGCAGGCCGCTGGATAGTAGCCCACGCCAGTTCTTTCGGCTGGTCCCTCTCCTTTCCCCAAGACTACGAAGCGATTACCGGTTACCGCTGGGAAAGCTGGCATTACCGGTATGTGGGCAGGGAACTTACCTACTTCATGGATACCTATTTCAACGGTATCCAGCAATACGCCCTCCAATTCATCTACTGCTGGGAAAAAGCCGGCGGCCTGTAGGTTTTTTATTTTTAGCGGCGTTCCCACACCCTCAAGCGCTTGAACCCGTTTCCTGGGTTACGGTTTCATAAAAGATCGCTCCAGATGACCCAGGGTAAGCGTATTAAAATTAAGGCATAGCGCTGGTTTGTCCGGTAATCCATGACAGGTCGGAACGGAAAAGCAGCTTCTTAAAATACTCATTCGACTGGGTAAGGAGGTTCAGCCGTTTTTTTACGCTCTTTTTCGACTCTGCCGCTTCGTACCAGGGTAAGGTCGGTTTTACGGATAACCGTGGGATTCTGCAGCGCGTTGCCACGGGTAATGGTACAGGCATCCTCTTGAAATGCCGTGTCAAGTAATGATGTAACGGATTTTCTATTCTCCAATGCGCGCGGGTGGCAAGAGCCGGCGGTTCGGGGTCTGCGGGAAGCGATGAGACATACTGCCGACGCTGCCCCGTATGGTTTTCCTGTCTATCGCCACCACTTCCTGATCTATCGGGAGCCGCAAGTCTTGTATCCAGCGCATAAAACAGGTTTCCAACTCTTCCGGTTTCAGTCGCGCTCTCCCCCAGCCGGTACCCATCGTGCTTGGGTATCCTGTTCTTCAGCCAATCCCGCTTCGCCTTCCCATAATCCTCAAGCAACGGTAACGTTGCCGTCTTCCCTGCCCTCGGCCATGCTCATAAACGCCCGTATCGTAATGATGATGACCTTGTTCAAAGGATACGGTTTTTTCCGCTCTATGCGCGGGTCTTTCACGTTCTTGAAATACTCCGCCAGCGGCGCTCTGGTTCCTGTTTCCATGATTCCCCGCCCGTAACATCAGCTTGGCTGTATCACAGCATATATCGTGCCAACCTTATAGTCGATTCGAGTATTTTTAATGCGCTCGCCCTGGGATCCTTCATACGGAGACTTGTATTTTTTTTCAAAAACCGGTATAATATTACCATAGTACAAGCATACGAAGGACGATATTATGGACGGCGAAAAGTTCAGTCAAACTAACATATTACCCCATAGCGCACGGACCACTGTCCGCGCTGTTTCTACGATTTACGCTATAATGCTGTCCTCATGCTATTGTTATAATTATCTATCTTTTTGGGCGCGCCCCCCCGCGCGCCCCCGGGAGGTGGGGGGGGGGGGGGGGGGCGG
>JAISPY010000261.1 GCA_031274565.1 Treponema sp. | reverse complement strand
TGTCGAACCTAAAATACTCCCCATTTTTCCGTACCGCGTCAAAGTTTTTCTGTTCCGCGAAACAGTGGTCGTTTTTCTGGTATGGCCTTGACCGGGTCGGCTCAAGGCCCCGTTTGAGAAGCCATTCCAGAAGCGGTTTGTTGATAAACTCCATGCCGTTGTCGAACTGCGCCCCTTTATCGGGAAGGGCAGTTCTCCCTCAATGGTTGTGAATGCTCTTGAACCCGGAAGTCTACCACGAGCGGTTTGAGGGGGGTTCTTAAGGCGATATGGCGGGAATACGGACGCCCCTGCGGGAAGCTGCTCCTTCCGGATGATTCGGGAGATACGGGCGTTTCTTGAAAGCTCGAAAAATTCTGATTACAGGATAGACGGAGAAATCCGTGCATTACTTTTAAGCGTAAGCCCGGCGGAGGCTGACCGGCTCTTGCGGAAGGCTCAGCAGGCGGAGGAAATCAAAGGAATAAGCATGACCCGGTCCGCATCGCCCTCCCTGCGTTCACAGGTGCCGGTACAGACGCACTACGACCGGAAGACGATCAAGCCCGGATGCTTCGCGATGCCTCTGCCTGCTTTCCCGCCGGTCTGTGCCTGGTAGTTCCGCAACGTCGTCGCGAGATAGTCGCGGTTTATTCCCGTGGTCAAAACCAGCCGATCAAGGATTGCTCCCCGCTCTTGCTTAGCGGCCCTTTGATACTCCCGCCAGCTTGTCCTATAAATCTCTTGTCTGCTATACATATCCAGCCTCATTCGTTCACCCCCTTAAGGTAGAACCAGTATACTTTGGGTTAGGTTTTTAGTTTTTAGGTATCACAGTCCTGTAATAAACCCGGTTTTTATTCTATACTTGAATTCGCGCTTTACCACATTACAGCTAAGGTCGTGTTATGCTCTTTACGCCTTTTGAAATCACGGAAACGGTGGACATGTTCCTCCGCTATAAACTGGATATCCGGGCCATTACCCTGGGGGTATCCCTCCTGGACTGCGCCGCCGCATCCGGAGCGGAAACTCGCCGGAGGATTCGGGAGAAACTCCTCAGGGTTGCAGGTCCCCTGGTACAAACCGGCCGGGACCTGGAAATCGAATACGGTATCCCTATCATCAATAAACGGCTTGCAGTAACGCCTCTGGCCTTAGTAGCCGCCGCATCAGAAGATGAGGACTATACCCCCTATGCCCAGACCCTCGATGGAGTTGCCAAGGAACTGGGCATTGATTTTGTGGGGGGCTTTTCCGCCTTGGTGCAGAAGGGTCTTTCCCAGGGAGACCAGCGGCTGATTGATTCCATCCCGCAGGCCCTCTCGTGTACGGAACGGGTCTGCGGGTCGGTGCAAGTGGCGAGTACCAAGAGCGGCATCAACATGAACGCGGTGCGCCGTATGGGGGAGGTGGTGAAGGCAACCGCAGCAGCGACCGCTTCTCAGGATGGCTTGGGCTGCACCAAACTCGTGGTGTTTTGTAATGCGCCAGAGGCCAATCCCTTCATGGCCGGGGCCTTCCATGGGCCTGGAGAAGGGGAGAGCTGCCTTAATGTGGGGGTTTCAGGGCCTGGGGTGGTAAAGGCCGCCCTGGAAACCCACCGGGAGGCGAGTTTCGATGAACTGGCGGATATCATCAAGAAGACCGCTTTCAAGATCACCCGGATGGGACAGCTCGTCGGCATAGAGGCGGCCAAGCGGCTGGGGGTGCCCTTCGGCATTCTGGATCTGTCCTTGGCACCTACCCCTGCGGTGGGGGATTCGGTGGCCCGGATCCTGGAGGAGATGGGGCTTGCCTCAGCGGGAACCCACGGCTCTACCGCAGCTCTGGCCATGCTTACGGATATGATCAAGAAAGGCGGAGTGATGGCCTCTACCCATGTGGGCGGTTTTTCCGGGGCCTTCATTCCTGTTTCCGAAGATGAGGGCATGGTTGCGGCGGTTCGTTCCGGATCCATAAGCCTGGATAAACTGGAAGCCTTGACCAGCGTCTGTTCCGTGGGACTTGATATGATCGCCCTTCCCGGGGAGACCTCCGCCGCCACCATTGCCGCGATCATCGCCGATGAAATGGCCATCGGCATGGTGAATCAGAAAACCACCGCAGTACGGGTCATCCCAGTGCCGGGTAAAAAGGCCGGAGATTGGGCTGAATTCGGCGGTCTTCTGGGGGGCGCGCCTATCATGAAGGTGAACCCCGCCTCAAGCGAGGGGTTTATCGCCCGAGGGGGCCGGATCCCCGCGCCGATCCACAGTTTCAGGAATTAAGCGGGGAATAACCCGCAGCGTACCTCCTGGGGCGCTTCCCCTGGAGGGGCAATGTTGCGGAGTTCCTGCTCCGTTTCAGTGCAGCAGCGGCTCTTACGGGGACAGCGTCCGGCGAAACGGCAGCCCCCCCTCGCCGGAGGCTCCGGACGCGGATCTTCAGGAGGTTGCCCTGAGGCCGCCTCCACGAGGGCTTGGGTATAGGGATGGGCTGGTTGGGAATACACCGCCTGGGCAGTGCCCAGTTCCACGATTTGCCCCTGATACATCACCGCGATACGGTCGCATATATGATAGACCACATGCAGGTTGTGGGAAATGAAGAACATCCCCAGCCCCAGGCGTTGGTGCAAATTCAAAAAGAGGTTCAGTATCTGGGCCCCCACGGATACATCCAGGGAACTTACCGCCTCATCCGCCACGAGGAGCTTAGGCTCCAGCATCAACGCGCAGCCGATACACACCCGCTGTTTCTGTCCTCCGGAAAGCTCCTGGATCCGACGGGTCTTATACCCCGGATCCAGCCCTACCAGGCGGAGCATGGCATCCGCCTTTTGGAGCCGTTCCTGCTTCGTGCCGATTCCATGTATTTTAAGCGGCTCTTCCAAAAGCCAGCCGATAGGCTTGGCCGGATTAAGGGCGGAGCCGGGATCCTGGAAAACCGCCTGTACCTTCCGGGAGAGTTCCTTGGAGCGTCTCAGGCGGCCGTGAGGGTTCTGCCGCAGCCCGTCTATGATGATAGTGCCCTCATACTCGATGAGCCCCAAGAGGCTGTTTCCCAGGCTTGTTTTACCGCAGCCGGATTCGCCTACCACGCCGAAGATCTCCCCCTGCCCGATTTCCAGGGTGATATGGTCGAGCACCGGCTTTACCGTTTCCTTGCCGAACGCCCCATACGCCCGGGTACGATAGGCATTGGAGAGGTTTTGTATGACCACGAGGGGCTCAGCCATTGGTCTCCCCTTCTGGTGTAACGCAGCACACCTGATGCCCAGGGGTAACCTGCAGGGGATCCGGGAAACGGACCAGACAGGGGGCCGAAGCCTTGCCGCAGCGCGGGGCAAAGGGGCAGCCCGGAGGCTTTTCATCGAGGGAAGGCACCGTGCCGGGAATACTGAGCAGGGGTTTGCCTTTCCGTTCTTGCTGCGGGATGGAACCAATAAGCCCTTTCGTGTACTCATGGAGGGGATTCGAGAAGACCGCCTCCACCGTGCCTTCCTCCAGGATCTTACCGGCATACATGACCAAGACCCGATCACAGAGCCGGCGTATGAGCGCCAGATCATGGGAAATAAACAGGATGGAGGCGCCTAAGTCCCGGTTGATGCGCTCAAGCAGTCGGAGGATCTGGGCCTGCGTACTCAGGTCTAAGGCAGTGGTGGCTTCATCGGCTATAAGCAACTTAGGCTTGCACATCATAGCCAGGGCCAGCATCACCCGCTGCCGCATACCCCCTGAAAGCTGGTGCGGGTATGCGGTAATGAGTTTTGCCGGTTCCGGAAGTCCGAGTTTGTCCATCATATCCAGTACTTCCCGGTGGATCAGTCTTTTGTTTTTCCTGCCATGTAATACCAAGGGTTCCCCAATCTGCCGTCCGATGGTAAGTACCGGGTTAAGGGAACTCATCGGTTCTTGAAACACCATGGATATCTCGTTTCCCCGAATAGCACAGCGTTCCCGTTCCGAAAGGTTCAGGAGGTCCCGGCCCATGAAGCGGATAGCGCCCCCGGTAATCCGAACCCCCGGAGGAAGTAACCCCATGAGCGCTAAGGCCGTCAGGGTTTTACCGCATCCTGATTCCCCCAGGATCCCCACCATTTCCCCGGTCTGTATCTGAAAGCCTATAGCATCCACTACAGACAGGTATGCTTTACCCCGTCTGATCCCCAGGGAAAGGCGCTCTACGTCCAATAAGGGGTTCATCGGCTTAGGGGTAGCGCTGCCGGATCCCTTCGCCGATGAAGTGAAAGGCGATGACCGTGAGCATTATCATGATCCCCGGGGCAAGGGCGCACCAGGGGGCATTAAAGAGGAAATTCTGGGATTCTGAGAGCATCCTGCCCCAACTGGGGATCGGCGGCTGTATGCCTAGGCCCAGGTAACTCATGGTAGCTTCAGCTAAGATGGCGTTGGATAGGCCCAAGACCGTGGCGGAAAACAGGGAGTGCATGAGGTTCGGCAGGATATGCACAAAAATAATACGGCGGTGAGAAGCCCCCATAAGAGCTGCGGTTTTCACGAAATCCCGGTGTTTGTATTCCAGGATACCGCTCCGCATGATCCGTACATAACTGGGGATAAACAAGATAAGCAAGGCCAGCATCAGGGTAGAGGGTTTGTTTTCTCTGAGGGATACCAGCATGAGGGCCACCACAATTCCGGGGAAGGAACTCAAGGCATCCATGAACCGCATGAACGCTTCGTCCCAGAACCCGCCCCGGTAACCGGAGATAAGTCCCAGGGAAGCACCGATGAGGACGCTCCCCAGGACCGTACCGATGGACACCAACAGCGTATACTTCCCTCCGGTCATGATCCGGGAAAACACGTCCCGGCCGAAGTTGTCGGTTCCCATGAGATGCCGCCATCCCGGAGGGATAAACCGCTCTGAAGGAGCCATTCGGTTGTAATCATAGGGGGTATACCAGAGGCTTAGAAGCACCATACCCCCCACCAGCATCGCCAAGACTGCTCCGATTTTGAAATCCATGCTCCACGGCGCTCGCATAGGTTCGCCCTTACTAAGGCTCCTCCTTAGTGCAGGTACCCGGCGTCTACTTTATGACTTGGTTCCGTAACGCATCCTTTAAGGTGTTTGCCATGGGTAGGAAGGTGGCGATGGTAACCGCGCCGGATATGGCGCCCCCGATTAACGGCACGATCTTGCCGATGCCTTTGGCAAGCCCCTGTTTTGCCAGGTTTGCCCCCAGCACTCGGGCCACTTGCTTGGCTATTTGGGGCAAGCCGACCTTTGCCAAGGCAGTTACGGACAGTTTCTTGGTGGTTTCGGTGCGTAAAAGTTCTGACATCGGCTGTAACACGCTGGCGGCTTCTTTTGCGCCGCTCATGATACCGATAAAAATCGTTAAAACCGCGAGGAAGGCGTCTTTATCCTGTTCTCCCTCACCGTCCACCTGCAAATCGGGCCAGCCATAGATGTAGGCCAATTTCTGGGCGATCACGATCACGTGATAATAGTACTGGGTCAAATCTGCGGGGATGGTTCCAGCCATGGCTATGCCCCCGGGAAGGCCTGCGAGGAAGGAAGACCCGGTTACAATGGTGGTATGAGACCGTATCACTCCCTCGGCTACTTTATCCAGGGCATCGAGGGAGATGCCCGCTTTTCCTGTACCTAGGTCCAGGAGCCGGGAAAGCTCCTCTCCGCTGCATTTGGCGAATTCCTTTTCCAGAAAACTAACCCGGTCTACCCGGGCGCCAGGGATTTTCAACGCTGCATCCAAAATGCCGTACCATAGACCACTACTTTCTTTTTCTTCATCAGCCATACGCTAACTCCTTATTAACAGATATATCATATAATAGAGAAATTACCGGTGGATGTCAAGGGCACAGGATAAACGCAAAGCAGTAATGTTTTTCTATGGAGGGGCTTTTTCTACGTCCGTCCGGCGCATTTTCCACAAGGAATGAAGCTGCAAGCCGCTTTTGGCGATACTCCTTTAGGTAACGGTTTTCCGGTTCCCCGACGATAACGATTGCTTCACGATCTTCCAAAGTGCAACGGGTACCGTGCCGATGCGGAACCATTACGAAACGTGTTATTTACCAATCTTTACAAAAATATTCATGTACGATATAGTGATATGATATAATAAAAATTAACGATGAAAAAAAATTAATTCAGGAAGCACAGGGGTACATAAGGATAAGCGTAGTACCGCAGATTTTGACCGGTGAAATTTCGGAAGAAGGTATTAGGTCAATCGGCTCTCAAGGATGTATGCTATAATTGGTATCGCGGATTTGAAGCTCTGGGCATCCATAAAACAACGAACCGCCCGCCATGGGCAAAATAAAAATAGGTAGTACAAGTCCTGCGTATGTTCTTCATAGTATCAACAGAAAATAGAACATGCATGCTCATACCGCCTCTGCCGTATTCAAGAACAGTAAAATTGATCCTTAGATTTTCTATGGCGCCTGTAATTTTTTTATGTCTTTTTCATGGGAAATAGCTATGCGTACTTCTTTATTGCCTGCAACGAATTTAAACCAATCACTTCTTGAATCACCCGGTATGAGCATCACCGGTAAGGGTAAGCGCAGTACCGCTTTTTGATCCACGGCAACACGATAACCGTCAGTCTTTTATATCCCCACTATTACTATCAGTGGCAACAGAAAAAGTTTGTGTGCTTCCTGAAGCGCCGTATCATTTTCCCCCATCACTCCAGCTTTCATGTGTATAAGTTCCCGTTGGATCGCCGAACGGGAAATACCGGGCATCCGGTCCATGATAATCAACCGGGTTGACGGCATACGGATGGCCCCGGTTTCTCTTGAATCGGAAGCCGGGGAACTACTCAAAAGTTCCGGCATATCGTTCGTGCTTATGAATTGCCGCTCTGATAATTCTGACGTTTCCTAGGTATGCAGTGATAATTATAAAGGCAGGGCCCTCATGGAGGAACATTTCAATTCTCTGGACCGTGAAAGATCATCATCGTTTCCGTTTTTGATCATCCAACGATCCGGGATAGGATTGAAGGATTTGTCGATCATCTGGACACCAAAATCGCGCGGATCACCCGGTATTCAAACG